>NZ_RZSC01000529.1:0-4269 GCF_003998155.1 Mesorhizobium sp. M1E.F.Ca.ET.063.01.1.1 | reverse complement strand
TCGGCCTTCAGCACATAGTCGCGCGTCGCTTCCTGCGCCTTCGAGGCGCCGTCATCATAGAGCGGGCGTACCGCCGAATAGGTCCAGACGATGTCCGAACGCTTGACGGCTTGAGCGAAATATTCGCTTGCTGCGGCGCAGAGATAGTCGATCTCGGCATCGCTGATCTTCACGTCATGCGGATCGCCCGGATAGTCGCGGTCGGTGGTGCCGATCAGCGTGAACTCTTCCTCGTAGGGAATGGCGAAGATGATGCGCCCGTCCTTGTTCTGGAAGAAATAGGCCCGCGGATCGTCGAACTTCTTGCGGATGACGATGTGGCTGCCCTGCACCAGACGGACATTGTGCACATCGTTCTGGCCGACCGCCTTTGCCAGCACCTGGTCGACCCAGGGCCCGGCGGCGTTGACGAGAAGGCGAGCGCGGACTTCCTCGGTCTCGCCGGTCAGCACATTCCGGATCTTGATCGTCCACAGCGCTCCGTCGCGGCGCGCGCTTACAACTTTGGTTCGGGTGCGGATGATGGCGCCTCGGTCCGCCGCGTCGCGGGCATTGAGCGCCACCAGGCGGGCATCGTTGACCCAGCCGTCCGAATATTCGAAGGCCTTGCGGAAGAGCGGTTTCAGCGGCTTGCCGGCCGGATCGGTGGCCATGTCCAGCGTTTTCGTCGCCGGCAGCAGCTTGCGCCCGCCGATATGGTCGTAGAGGAACAGGCCGAGCCGGATCAGCCAGGCCGGGCGCAGGCCCTTGGCGTAGGGAAGGACGAAGCGCATCGGCCAGATGATATGCGGCGCGTTCTTCCAAAGGATCTCGCGCTCCATCAGCGCTTCGCGCACCAGCCGGAATTCATAGAACTCGAGATAGCGCAGGCCGCCATGGATCAGCTTGGTCGAGCCGGACGAAGTCCCGCTGGCGAGATCGTTCATCTCGGCCAGGAAAACCGAAAATCCGCGGCCAACGGCGTCACGGGCGATGCCGCAGCCGTTGATGCCGCCACCTATGACGAAAATGTCATGGATCGGTGATGAGTCCACAGGGTTCCTCCGCGATTTCGCATTGCACCATTTTTGTGTTTCGCGAAACCGTGATGGATTATTTCGAACTAAGAACGAATGTCAAACGAAATATCACAGGCGTGTGAGACGGCCGTGAGACGACGCTTATTCGAGCGCCGTCTCGATCAAACGAACCTCTTTTTCCTCGCAGATCCTTCGCACCGAAGGGATGTCGCAACGGTCGGTGATGAAGGTGTTGACCTGTGACAGGTGGCCGATGCGAACCGGCGCCGTGCGCTCGAATTTGGTCTGGTCGGAGACGAGAATCACGTGACGCGCATTGGCGATGATGGCTTGCGCCACCTTCACCTCGCGAAAATCGAAGTCGAGCAGCGCGCCGTCATGGTCGATGGCCGAGGCGCCGATGACGGCGTAGTCGACCTTGAACTGCCGGATGAAATCGACGGCTGCCTCGCCGACGACACCGCCGTCGGAGCCGCGCACCACGCCGCCGGCTATCACCACCTCTATCGAAGGATAAATACGCATCCTATTGGCAACATTGATGTTATTGGTGATGACCATAAGCCCGTTATGGTCGAGCAGCGCCTTGCTGACGGCTTCCGTCGTGGTGCCGATGTTGATGAAAAGCGAGGCATTGTCGGGGATCAACCTGGCCGCGGCGCGGCCGATCGCCTCCTTCTCCTCGGCGGCGATCTTGCGCCGCGCCTCATATTCCATGTTCTCGATGCCGGACGGAAACAGCGCCCCGCCATGGACACGCGTCAGCAGGCGCTGATCGCAGAGATCGTTGAGATCCTTGCGGATCGTCTGCGGCGTCACGCTGAAATGCGTCGCCAAATCTTCGACCAGCACCCGGCCATGGTCCTTCGCCATCTGGATGATTTCGGTATGACGTGGCGAAAGAAACATCCGGCATCCTCCATTTTCGTTTTTCCTGTCTATATCGGAAAACGAAAGCAATGAAAAGGTATGAGCCGGCTAATGAAAATCATCTGATCGCAAAGGCAAACCGGTACGCAAGCCAATGCGAACCGGTTCTGGCGAAGCGGCGGACGATCTTAATCTGGATGGGGAGCGGGATGGAGATACGTCCAGGGACTCACTTCGGACCCTCTGTCCACAGGCACTTCGATCAACACGGGGCTGTCTAGGGTCGCGCAAGTCGTTATCAATCGCTCGAGCTCCTCGGGCGTCGTCGCTTTGAAGGCCGGGATATTGAAGCTCTCGGCGAGCTTCACAAAGTCCGGATTGGTCAGCTCCGACCCCAGGTAGCGACCGTCATACGATTGTCTCTGGTCTCTCAGCACGTTCCCAAAAGAACCGTTATTGAACACGATCGCTATCACGTTGATGCGATGTTGAACCGCGGTTGCAAGCTCCTGGAGGCCAAACATGAAACCGCCGTCGCCGGAGACGGAGATCACCATCTTGTCCGGATGAGCAACCTTGACGCCCAACGCGGTATTGAACCCGAAACCCAGAGTTTCCTGATAGCCGCAGGTCACGTATTGCAGGGGAGCGAAAACCGGGAACGCGAACCGGGCGGTGAAGCCCACCTGGCTGATCTCCTCGACAAAGAAGCCGTCCCTCGGCAGTGCGCGCCGGATCGCGTTGACGTAGGAAACCTGAGGTTCTACGGCAGCGAAGCGTTCCCTCGCGGCATTGTTCAGGCGAGCGAAATCTTCCAGGCGCATATCGATTGAAGATCGAGGTGCCTGTTCGAGAAGAGCATCGACGCCATCGGCCGCATCCGCCACGATCGCGGCGTCCGGACGCAGGCGAACCATCTCCTTCGGATCGATGTCAATCCGGATGACTTTGAGGTTCTTTGGAATATATCGCCAGCGCATGAACTGCAATTCAAGGCGGCTGCCGACACCGATAAGAAGGTCGGTATCTTTCCAGTAGTCGTATGCTGCGACCAGATTAAGGGCATTGGGGTGATCGTCGGGGAGCACACCCTTGCCCGATCGATGAGCCGTTACAGGCGCACCTAGACGCTCGGCAAGTTCTCGCACCTGCTTGCGCGCATCAACCGCTCCGCCACCAACCATGATGAGTGGACGTTTGGCATTTGAAATGAGCTGGATGGCCTGCTCAATCGCCAGCGGGTCCGGCCGGGCACTCTCGGCTCGCGCTGCCGAAACAATCGGCACCTCCGGACCTTTTTGGCCGAAGACATCCCACGGCGCTTCGATCGAGCCGGGTCCTTTTCGCCCGGAGATCATCTTGGAGATAACCTCGCTGACGACGAAGCCAGCCTCTGACTGGTGATCAATGCGTTCGGCGACTTTCGTTATGCCGCGCAGGGTCGCCAGCTGATCCGGCAATTCGTGAAGCTGTCCCCGGCCTCTGCCGATCAAGTGAGACATGATGTTGCCCGTGATGCAAAGCACCGGCGCGTTCGCACCCAGGGCGGTGCAGAGGGCCGCACCCGCGTTCAGCACGCCTGGTCCCGGAACCACGGTGAACGCACCAATCCGGCCTGTTGCCTTGGCATAGCCATATGCCATGTAGGCGGCACCTTGTTCGTGTCGCGTATGGATGAATTTAATCTTGTCGCCGGCACGATGGAGTGCGTCGTTGAAATCGTACATATGAACCCCGGGTATGCCGAACACGGTGTCGATGCTGTGTTCTACAAGGGCTCGCGTGATTGCTTCCGCGGTTGTTTCAGACTTTGCCATTTCTTGCACAACCATGATTGCTCCCGGCCGACCGACTGCCTTGCCGGTCAGTTGTTCCTACCTTTCCAACTTTTGATTAACATGTCGAATAGGGCAACGGGGTGCCGCCCCTAGCCCGGAAAATCCGGCAGGCTGGCGAAAGCCGCCTTCAGCGCGTTGGACCAGCCATCCGAGATCGTGCGGTAATATTGGTCGTCCTGGCCGATCCGCTTCTTGAGGCCGACCTTGAAGGCGTCCTCCTCGAGGAAGAGCAGGTCGAGCGGCAGGCCGACCGACAGGTTCGACTTCAACGTCGAGTCGAAGGAAACCAGAAGCAGCTTCACCGTCTCGGCGAGGCTCATCGTACGGTCATAGGCGCGGATGATGATCGGCTTGCCGTATTTGGTCTCGCCGATCTGGAAGAATGGCGTGTCATCGGTCGACTCGATGAAATTGCCCTCGGGATAGATCATGAACAGCCGTGGTGGACTGCCCTTGATCTGGCCTCCGAGGATGAAAGAGGCATTGAAATAGGAATCGGCCTTGTCGCCGGCGGGCGACGAATGGGCGATCACTTCCTTCAC
>NZ_RZSC01000528.1:0-4279 GCF_003998155.1 Mesorhizobium sp. M1E.F.Ca.ET.063.01.1.1 | reverse complement strand
GATCGTAGCTGGCGTAGCGGGCCAGGCAGCGGCGGACATGCCAAGAACCACCGCCGTATTCGTCGACATAGACCGGCTGCGGCTGCTGCTGGGCAAGCAGGCTGCCGAGGACGAAACCGCCGACGCCGGCGGCGATGCCGATGCCGAGCTCGCGGCGGTGATGATGGTCAGAGGCGGCCGAGGGCTGGACGGTGCCTGCCAGAGTGCCGGCAGCAACGGTGGTGGCGATGAGGGTGGAAACGAGCGTGCGCTTGAACATGATGATCTCCTTGGTTTCGTGACCGAGGCGATCCATCCGCCTCTTGACCGTCTGTCGCGGCGACCCGGAAAAAGGTTCGAGGATTTTTTTCAGATTTTTTCGCGAAACCGGAAGCGGCCGGTCTTTCAAGGCTCGCGCCTTCTAGTGAGTAGGGATTGGTGAGTAGTCAGTAGCATGTGTAGTCAGCATCAGCGCCGGCCGAGCCCCCTACTCACTACTGCCTACTCACTACTGCCTACTCACTCTTTTCACCCCATCCCCGTGATATGGCGCAGCCAGAACGCCAGCACGATGAACCCGACGATGGTGGCGACGCCGGTCCAGTCGATATTGGCTTTCTTCAGATCGCTGATGGCCTTCACCAGGAGAAGCCAGGTCACCACGATGAGCGGCAGGATGATGACAAATCTGATCATGCGGCACCCCGTTCGATGCGATTGCACCTGACGAAGATGTAGGAAGCGGCGCGGCGCATTTCAGCACGCCGGCTAAGCCACGGCATCCATCAGCAACCCAAAACGGAGTTTTGTCTTTACTGGCGCACGAAATGTGCTACCGGAGCCCCGTGCCCTTGTAGCTCAGCTGGTAGAGCAGCGGTTTTGTAAACCGAAGGTCGGCGGTTCGATCCCGTCCGGGGGCACCAATAAAATCAATAGCTTAGCGCAAAATAACGTGTTGCATGCCCTTGCAACACGTTACATTGAAAACCGCGCATTTCCGGGCTTTTCAACGTGTTGCGATTTATTCCGTGCAACACGGATGCAACACGCTACAGCCCCGCCCGTCGCATGGTCTCTTCAACGGCAGAGTCGGCTTTCAGGAATCGCCTCAGCCCGTCGTCGGGCTGTTCTTCCTGTGCCTTGCGGGCTTGCCGTTCCTTCCGCTCTTTGATGCGCCGCAGACCGTTGGTCTGATTGCGCACCGCATCGGGCGATTGCGGCTGGCCGCCCGATGGTGGATTTAGCCAAGCTAGCTTCATTTCCAGTCGAGCCTCGCTAGTGCGGCGTCGACGACGGTAGGAGCCAAGCCGGCCTCTTTCGCCTGCGCATAGGCTTGCACGATGGTTGCCAGCGCCCTGGCCGATCCGCCCGCGTCGAAGGCCTGGGTCGGTGCCATCACGTCGATGTCGACAGCGGCGCCGAGCTTCTCGCTCGCCTCCTGCGCCAGAAGCGCCGCGATCGGCTGCAACGTCCACTGCGCAAGATGCCTTTGCGCCTCGCGTACGAGCGGCCCGGTAGTCGCTGCGTTGAACAGGCCGGGAAGCACGCCAAAGGCCCCTGCAATGGCGTCCCGTGCCGCTGCCAGGCTTTCTACGGACATGCTCTTCTCGATGTCGGGAGTAACGTTCGCGGGTTTCCAGTCCACAGCAGGAGCCGGGCCGCCAGCGGCCGAGACGTTCACGCTCTCGCGAAGCAGGACACGGCCACGCTGCCCGCGGAATGAGCGGCCAAGCGTCGTCATGTCGGTTTCAGGCCCTTCGGGATAGGGCACAATCTGCGAGCCGAGCGGCGCGTTTTCGTAGACCTCGGCCAGTGCGCTTTCCAGTGCATTGAGCAGGCCAGCCGTCAGCGACGCGCGCCTCAGCGGTGCCGTTCCGAGCCACGGTGCGGCCGGATCGACGCCAATACGCAAATGCACCACTTCGCCGGCCAGTGCCGTTTGCGTGGTGCCGCCTCCCGCCTCCGAGATCGACAAGCGATAAGCCTTCGGGATGCCATCACGCGTCGACAGATCCCAATCGCTACAGGGAATAAGCTTATCGCGGATCAGGAAGACGGCCTCGCCCCGCAGCGCCACAGAGCGGGCCGTGAGCGCAAGGGTTCGCTTGTCTAGCAGGTTGGTGCCGTCGACCTCGGCGAGCGCGAAGGCGCCTTCCCATAGGCTAATGCAAGATTGCGCGGTTGCCGTCAGTTCGGCAATACCGCGCCTGCCGCTAATGTAGGATTCCCGCGCCGCCATCAGTTCGGCGGTAAAGCCGCTCATGGCCGAACGCTGTTCAACAGGAGAGCGCCGGAACCAATCGAAAATACCCATCAGACTCTCCTGAAGTTGCGCAGCAAGTCGCCAGCGCCGCTATTCGACATTGCCTCAGCCGCCCATGAGGCCGAGCGGGACTTGTCGACCATGACGGAGCCCGCCACCACCTTCTCACGGGTCGTGCCAGGCGAGCCGCGCTTGGAAGCGGCCATGTACTCGGCAAGCCGCCTGAATGCCTCCTGTATGGCCGCAGGAGCGGTGCCGCCGCCTACCGTGCCAGTGAAGCGGTAAGGCCCGTCGCCGGGCAGCATGTAGCCGCCAGTTGGCGAGGGATCGAGCGTTGCCGTCGCCCAAGCATTGGTGGCCAGCCATTCTTCCACCGTGGTGATGGTGGCCGGCGCCAGTGGCGCACGCCATTCGCCACAGCCCTCCACAATCCACTCGATAGAGCGAGAGGTGAAGCGCCATGCCGTATAGGCCTCGATGCGCTGCCAGATCATGTTGGCATCGAGCGCAGCAGCCGCCGTCGACAGGCCCGTAGGAGCCGCAGGGAAGGCGCTGGGAGCGCCTTCGGTCTGCTTGAGTGTAACAGCCGTCATCAGGCCCTCCACCGGTTAAACGCGCGCCGCATGCCTGCGTCGTCGGCCTCAGCAGCCGCAAGCGCCCACGAGCGAGCCGCTATTTGCGCCTGGTCGTAGGCTGGGAGCGTGACTAACGACACTTCGAACAGGTCGGCAGCATTGACGGTACGCAAGAGGCCATCAGCCGAGCGCGTGACGACGTCGCCACCGGAACGCACCCGGAAGCCCGGAGAAATGCCCTTAGTGAGACCGGCCGCCAGCGCCGCAAGGGCATCGTTTGCCCAAGTGGTCGTGGCCGCGACACGCGCCTCGATATGCAAGGCGTCTTCGCCGTCGCGAAGCGTTAGAGAGCCGGCCTCCGTAGAGGCCAGCGGCTTTTCTGGATCGTGACCGGCGAGCAGGAAGACATTCTCGCCGGCATCGATGCGGGAGCGGAAGGCTCGGGCGGCGAAGCGTTCCCGCCTGCCATCGCCGAGCGTGGTTTCCGAGCCATAAGGAAAGCGACCCGTCAACCGGGTCGCTCCACCTTCGGCGCGGATTTCCAAGGAAACCGGAGCGCCGTAAAGCATTATGCGCTCTGAACGCCCGTGAGAATCTGCAGCTGAGGCGCGCGGCCGGCCGACACGTCCATGGTGGCCAGGCCGGTCAGGCGAAGGCCGCCCGAAGCCGCGTCGGAGAACGGGTCGCGGATCAGGTCGATGCCACCGAACAGGCCGACGAAGAACGGAGGCACGCCACCGATGTCGGTCGTAAGCAGTGCCGTGGAGGCTGCCGGCGTGCCGGTAGGCGCGGCCAGAGCGTTCGACGACATGGCAATGTTGGCAGCCGGGACGTTATTCAGCATGCGGTCCCACTCAGAAATGCCGGTGTTGGTGATCAGCGTGCCGTCCATCTTGTCGAAGATTTCGGGCCGGATCAGCAACTTGACTTCGCTCGGCGAGTTGGCAGCGTTGGCGACCAGGAACCGCACGATGGCCGAACGGAAAGCCGCCCAAGTCGCAGCAGCGGCCACGGCCGTGGACGTGATGCCGTAAGAGCCGACCAGCAAGCCCGCAGGCTGACCGCTGGCGCCCGTGCCCTGAAACACCGCCGCGTCCATGGCCTGCGCAATAGCGCCGTTCATGTCACGCCTCACGGCCTGCTCGAGCGCGTCGCCGGACTGCTTCAGCGCCTTGCGCGTGATTTTCATCTGAATGCCGAGCGTGTTATTCGGCGCGACCGTGCGCTGTGCCGTCGAATAGACGGTCGGACCAGCAACCGCACCGGTTTCCGTGGCCTGCCAGCCGGCAGTGACGGACGACGCGGTCAGCGGATATTCCTCGCTGCCCTGGCTGATAGAAATCAGCCGGCCGCCCATGATCGAGGCGACGGACTGCGGAAACAACCTATCGATAATCGGCGCGGTCATCTTCGGCGCAGGCGTACCGCTCGCGACGGTCTCACCGGCACGCTGTTCGAGCGC
>NZ_RZSC01000527.1:0-4286 GCF_003998155.1 Mesorhizobium sp. M1E.F.Ca.ET.063.01.1.1 | reverse complement strand
ATCGAACACAACATGAGCGGCAACGATATTGTCGTGCCGCCGGCGCCCGGTCAGGGCGCGGCCTTCATCTTTCGGGAGATCCCATGAGCGAGCCCCTGGCGCCTAATACATCGGTAACTGTCGGCAAGGTCGTCTTCGCGAACAATGCGCCTTTGTCGCTCATCGCCGGCCCATGCCAGCTCGAATCGCGCCAGCACGCCTTCGACATGGCCGGCGCGCTGAAGGAACTGACTGAGCGGCTGGGCATCGGCCTCGTCTATAAGACGAGCTACGACAAGGCTAACCGCACCTCGCTGTCGGCGACGCGCGGAGCCGGGCTCGACGCGGCGATGCCCATCTTTGACGATCTGCGCAAGACGTTTTCACTGCCGGTGCTGACCGACGTCCACACCGAGGAGCAATGCGCGATCGTGGCGCCGCATGTCGACGTCCTGCAGATACCGGCCTTCCTTTCGCGCCAGACCGACATGCTTGTCGCCGCTGCGCGGACCGGCAAAATCGTCAACGTGAAGAAGGGCCAGTTCCTCGCGCCCTGGGACATGAAGAATGTCGTCGCCAAGATCACGGGTTCCGGCAACCCGAACGTGCTGGTCACCGAGCGCGGCGCATCCTTCGGCTACAACACGCTGGTGTCGGACATGCGCGCGCTGCCGATCATGGCCGAGATCGGCGCGCCGGTGATTTTCGACGCCACTCATTCCGTGCAGCAGCCGGGCGGGCAGGGCGCCTCCTCCGGCGGTGAGCGGCGCTTCGTGGCAACACTGGCCTGCGCAGCCGTCGCCGTCGGCGTCGCCGGGGTCTTCATCGAGACCCACCATGATCCGGACAACTCGACCTCTTCCGACGGCCCCAACATGGTGCCTCTCAAGGACATGCCGGCCTTGCTGGAAAAGCTGATGGCATTCGACCGCGTCGCAAAGGGGCGCTAAGTCCCGCCCCGTCATTCTCTGCTTCCGGCGCCACGCATGTCGATTGCGAAGACGGCGTAGTAGTCCAGCCCCCGCATGGGAGCGCTGACGGTCAGGATCCATCGCACATTGCCATCCACCCGCTCATATATCGGCGGCCCTTTGGAGGCCAGCGCCTCGGGCGGTATCTGGAAAGCGAAGGGAATGCCTGCGCTCGACCGGATCGACGCGCATGGCACGGCGATCGTTTCCTGCCATTTGAGCTCGTCCTTGTAGGTCGATTTTTGCGTCCCGCTGGTGTTCACGATCGGGCCGCCGACCCGGTAGGTGCGGATGCACTTCAGTTGCACCGTGTAGTCGCCGTCCGGCGCCAGATCGCGGCTTGATCGTACCGAACCTTCGAAGCGCCGGCCGGCCGTCGCGGGTCCGGCGACAAGTGTCGTCGTGCCGAACTTGCGAACCCGCAACGTGTCGCGGATCGCCTTCAGCAGCGAGTAGAGCGCAATGAGGACGAATACGACGGGGATGAAGATCAGCGGATTGAATTCGCGATCCGTGACGTCGAAGTTGAGTGGGAGCTCGAACCACCAGACGATCAATATGCCGATCAGGCCCATGCCGCCGGCAAAGAAGTATCCGCTGGACGCATTGGCGGCGTTGGCGTCGACCACCGGCGCCGGCGCTTGCACACTGGTCTGCCGCCGATTGCGCTTTCCGCTCATCGCCACCCCCTGATGCGACAATGCCATGCAATGCGACGGGGAGACAATGCTGGCGAGCCTGCAATCTCGTCTGGCTTGTCGCTGGCAACCGCCGGCTGTACGCTCTTCTTCGCAACTGAGTGCGTTGGCAGGAGGAAGCCATGTCTGTCGCCCGGGTCACCGAGATCACGTCGTCGTCCAACAAAAGCTTTCAGGACGCAATCGAGAATGGCATTGCGCGCGCCGCAAAGACCCTGAAGAACGTGGAAGGCGCCTGGATCCAGGACCAGAAGATCGTGATCGAGAACGGCAAGATCTCCGCCTATCGCGTCAATATGAAGGTGACCTTCATCCTTGCCGATTAGGATCAGGCCGCCGGCGGAAAAGTCTGGAACCTTCGCCCGCTCCCCTCATTGTCCAGACGGACATTCAAATGAGAGGAGCACAACAATGACCACCCCGTCTGGGCATACCGAAGCCATTGCCGCCTCACGCGTCATCGGTACTTCGGTCTACAACACCGCCGGCGACAGCATCGGCAGCATCGAGGATGTCATGCTCGACAAGATGTCGAACGGCATCATGTTCGCTGTGATTGGCTTCGGCGGCTTTCTCGGCATGGGCGAGAAATATCATGCCGTTCCGTGGGCGACGCTCGACTATGACGAAGATAGAGGCGGCTATGTCGTGCCGTTCACCAAGGACCAGCTCAAGGCGGCGCCGGCCTACTCGATCAAGGAGCTGACCGGCGCCGATGGCGAAGCAGCCCGCGATGCGTCCTTCCAATACTATCACGTAAAGCCTTACTGGCATTGACCAACCAGGTCGGCTGGCTGAAAGCGAAAGGCCCCGGAGAACCGGGGCCTTGAACGTCTCAACCACTCTGTTCGAGCTACTCTGTCGCGTGAAAAAGCTCCACGGAGCTTTGCTGGGGTTTCTGGCTGTCGCACGACGTCAGGAACGCAGCCGCGATCAGGAACAAACTCACGATACCGCTCAACTGGGACATGGCGAAACTCCTCCTGTTTCGCCCCGCGCGAACCCGATCATAGTTCAGAAGGGCCGGTCATGCGCATGACTTATGATGACAGAAATTTGCGCATCGTGACTCTTGCCGCCGGCAATATTTGCAGGCGGCCCGATTGCCTTTTGCGGTGCTTTGGCTAAGAGGGGCGCGACGCTTCAATCGATCAATCGGGGACATCGCAAATGACCGCCATCATCGACATTGTCGGGCGTGAAATCCTGGACAGCCGTGGAAATCCGACCGTTGAGGTCGACGTGGTGCTGGAAGACGGCTCGATGGGCCGCGCCGCGGTGCCGTCCGGCGCCTCGACCGGCGCGCACGAGGCGGTCGAAGTACGCGACGGCGGACCGCGCTATCTCGGCAAGGGCGTCGAGCGCGCCGTCGAGGCGGTGAACGGCGAGCTGTTCGAGGCGATCGGCGGCATGGAGGCCGAGAACCAGATCCATATCGACCAGACGATGATCGAGCTCGACGGCACGCCGAACAAGAGCCGCCTCGGCGCCAACGCCATCCTCGGCGTGTCGCTGGCGGTTGCCAAGGCTGCCGCGGATGCCGCCGGCCTGCCGCTCTACCGCTATGTCGGCGGCACCAAGGCGCATGTCCTGCCGGTGCCGATGATGAACATCATCAATGGCGGCGCCCACGCCGACAATCCGATCGACTTTCAGGAATTCATGATCCTGCCGGTCGGCGCGCCGACGCTGCGCGACGGCGTGCGCTGGGGCTCCGAGATCTTCCACACGCTGCGCAAGAAGCTGAAGGACGCCGGCCACAACACCAATGTCGGCGACGAGGGCGGCTTCGCCCCCAACCTGAAGAGCGCGCCGTCGGCGCTCGATTTCATCATGGAATCGATCGAGAAGGCCGGCTTCAAGCCGGGCGAGGACGTAGCCCTCGGCCTCGATTGCGCCGCGACCGAGTTCTTCAAGGACGGCAACTACGTCTATGAGGGCGAGAAGAAGACGCGCGATCCGAAAGCGCAGGCGAAATACCTTGCCAAGCTCGCCTCCGACTATCCAATCATCACCATCGAGGACGGCCTTGCCGAGGACGACTGGGAAGGCTGGAAGATACTGACCGACCTGATCGGCACGAAGACCCAGCTTGTCGGCGACGACCTCTTCGTCACCAACACGGCGCGGCTGCGCGACGGCATCCGCATGGGCGTCGCCAATTCGATCCTGGTCAAGGTCAACCAGATCGGCTCGCTGACCGAGACGCTCGACGCCGTCGAGACCGCGCACAAGGCGGGCTATACCGCCGTCATGTCGCACCGCTCGGGCGAGACCGAGGATTCGACCATCGCCGACCTCGCCGTCGCCACCAATTGCGGACAGATCAAGACCGGCTCGCTGTCGCGCTCGGACCGCATGGCCAAGTACAACCAGCTCATCCGGATCGAGGAGGAGCTCGGCAGGCAGGCGCGCTACGCGGGCAAGTCGGTGATCAAAGGCTGATCCGGCTCATTTGGAACCATAAAAGGGCGGGGACATCCCGCCCTTTTTTGTTCTTGCAAACCTCGACCCGACCGGCCGTAACCGTCCATTAAGCACAATCGGGCGAAAAAGACTCAAATGGCCGCTTGCGTTCGCGGCCGCGAGGGTTCGGGTCATGTGGACACGTCAGCACAAGAAGAGAAACACCGGCCGG
>NZ_RZSC01000526.1:0-4294 GCF_003998155.1 Mesorhizobium sp. M1E.F.Ca.ET.063.01.1.1 | reverse complement strand
GTTGACGACAATCCACCAGCCGCCGTCGATGTAGACCTTGTCTAATGCCTTGGGTGTTGCGGCCAGCGTGCCGGCGAGCAGTTCAATCTTGGCGTCAGTGCGAGGAATGCCCGACTGGCCTGCATACTGCGCGTCATAGCTGCCGCGCACGCCCTCGCATGGGTAGGACGTATCGTAGCCAGGCACCTCATTACCGTGGCCATCGTCGATCAGGCTGTATTGCCAGAGCACAGCGCTGCGCAATTCGCCTGTGAGCGCAGCCGTCACGTCCGACTTGAGATCATCAAGCAGCATTCTTGTACATCTCCGCGCACGCTTCGGTTACCCGGCCGGCAATGGCGCCGATTGGGATTAGTGTTTGAGATTTCTCGACAAGCAGGCGCGCAACGTCGCGGTCTGCAATGATCCGGCCGCTTCTGGTGCTAACTGTGCCAACAGGTACGATCAGGATGGCGTCGGGGTCTGGTGGTTGCTGTAAGTGCTCGAATGCCGCGGCAACGGCGGTAAGCAGCACCATGCCGCTGCGCTCTAGCTCGCGCGCCACGGCAAGCACCGTGATGTCCTTGATTGAGAACCACCGCCTGCCGCCGCGCTTGCCTGCGAATAGGCATTCCGCGCCATCCTTGAGGCGATGGATAATCACGTCCAGATTGCCTCGCCGCAGGCCGGCCAGGCTTGCCGCTTCTTCGACGGAAAAGCAGCGCTCCGCATAGGTCGGCATCGCTGCCTCCTTTCAATCTGTTAGAAGTTCGTTTGAATAAAAAGGGGAGGCGATCAGCATCCCGCTGACCGCTTCCCAAGCATCCCGAAGGACGGCTCGCCGGTTTCACAAGTCCGGTAAGGCTTACCTGCCGACCATGAGCGGTACTATGTCCATCGGCGGGCCGCGCATGGCCTTATACGACGCAGGCCGCGCCGTTAGGATTACCCGCCTGAACTGAAACTGTTTGGGATACCCTCAACCATCCCAACGTTAGGGCCGGTTGAGTCCATACTACCTACCTATAAGACGACTTTTAGCCGAACTGGTTATAACCAGCCCTGCTATCTATAGCATCCTGGCGGCAAACTGGTACGTACCAGCCTTCCTACCAATACTGGTAGTTTGGGGAATCTGATGCGTACCAGCCTTCCCACCTATAGACGCGCTGAAGGCGATCTGCGCATGCGGAGCCCTTCACTATACTGTAGACGTAATCGCAAAAAGTGACGCCCTCTCACTATACTCCGCGCTCGGCGCCAAAAAGCGGGCCCTTCACCTATACAGGTTGCGAGATCGCGGAATTTAGATATTGGGCGCAGATTTCTCTACCCCTCACTTACCTTCACCATGAAAAAGGCGTTTAGGGACATCCCCTCACTTACATTCACCATGAAAACCGGCAAAAGCGGCAACCCCCTCACTATTACAGGGTCACGAGATAGCGAAAAGGAACCATCCCCCTCACTATACTCCGTGCTCAAAGCCAAAAAGTACCCATCTGGCACAACATGTTTATTGTGTCTGGCACAAAGAAAATGCACGCGACGGCCGAAACCGTCGCGTGGCTTGGCGCGAGACTATGCCGCCCGCGCAGCCTGTGCTGCCCTGATACGATCCATCAGGCCCGGCACCACACTGTGCACCAGCGGCTCGAACTTCACGGCGCCAACCTGACTGACAAAAATCCTGCACTGCCTGCCGACAAGATCGATTGCCTTTTCGATATCGTCGCCTCCAGCTAGGACTTTAAGCGCGGCCTGGCCGTCGTCCTGAACTGCTTTGATGACATGCTCGGTGTAGAGTTCGAACGGCACGTCGGTCAATTTCTGCTTGGGCAGGTCGACGTCAAATGACAATTGCAGCTTCCGGCCAAGCTCGGTTGCTCTCTCCTTGGCGGCAACCACCGTGATGATATGCCGGCCGGGCGTCACAAACGGCGATATCTCGTCCAACCATTCGGATGCCGTCTCAGGTTCCGGCTCGGTTGCCCGCGGTGCCTTGCTGGAAACTTTCTTGGCAATGGCGGCTTCCTTGGCGTCGACATAGACCTCGGGTAGGTCCTCATCGTACCGCTCACCGCCAAGCCAGTTCGCAGGAGTCGGGATCCACTTCTTATCCGTGCCTTGCGTGGCGTAGTGTTCCGCCCATGCGGCTGCCGCTTCTATGATGCGTGCGGCAAGCTCGGCGTCGGGCTCGATCTTATCCCATGCGGCCCGCGCTTTCGGCTTCTGGAATTTGCGCGGGTATGCGGACCAGAAGCGATCGAAGGCGCTCTCCGGGTCCCGCGACCCGGCACCGGCCGCAAGGCCGAGTGCAACGGGGTCGGGGGTATCTTCAGTTCCTACTTTACTGTCAGCCGGCTTGTCAGCCGGTGACGTAAGTAGGTTTTTGGTAAACCCTTGTTGACCGCTAGGCTCCGTAGTGGTCAACCCATCTTTACCACCTGTGGTAAACCCTTGTTGACCACTAGCTTGCGGTAAAGAGGGGTTTACCACTAGCCAGTTTGGACCGTATTCGCTGGGGCGGGTGCCTTCGCCTAAGTGGCGGGTAAAGTACCCCCAATCGACCAGCTCACGGCACGCGCCGATAACGGTAGGCTTTGAAAGTCCGGTGGCTTTCTCGATGTAGCGCAGGCTCGCGCGGCTGCCGCCTTTGCTCTGCATGTAGCGGTCAATGATGACCCAGGCGACAGTCATGTGGCGGCCGGCCGTGCGAGCGTCGAGAGCGATCGCCCCCAGCGTCCACCACTGCGACAATAGCGAGCCCGGCTTCGCGGTGCGCGGCTCTTTAGCTTCCGACATGGCTGCCGCCCTCGAGCGCCGCGACAGCAGCGCAAGTGATCTGTTCAGCCAGGACGGGATGGAAACTAGCAAAGCGAACGCCGCAATTTCGCGGTGCTACAGTTCGCCAAGCGCCCGCGCCGTTCTTGCGCAGGATGAGGCCGCATAGCCTCAGATGTTCAGATATTTCGATGTCAAAACGCGCCTCAGCGCCCGGTGCCTGTGGGCGCCGGATAGATAGTATTTTCACAATGTTCCCTTTGCTTTGTTGGATCCGCCCGCGGCACGTCCTCGGCGCCGCGGGCGGAGAGAGGTTTTAGGTGGCCTTCTGCGCCGCAGCCTCAAGAGCAACCGGCGGGAAAGCGCCACGCTGCAATTGCTTTTTGTCGTCAAACCAAACTGTGTCGATCAGTCCATAAAGGCTATCGACTCTTTCGACGGTCATTTTAAAGCCGCCGCTCTTCAACATCACGACGTCGCCGTCCTTGAACGCGTTTTCCATTAAGCTGCCCTCCGCTCCTGTTCAGCAATCCAGTTCGTCAATGTGCTTTTCCGCGCACAAAGGGTCTCACCCAGCCGAAAGTGCGGCAGGCGGCCCTTGCTTACCGCGTGGTACACGGTACGCCGCGGGAACCCGAGATATCCCGCGATAGCGTCGGCACCCCGCAAAAGGTCCGCGGCTATGTTGTCATTTGCCGGTTCCAAATTTTTTTGTCCTTTCTCTCATTTTTCACTTGACAGGGTTTGGTAAAATCTGGCAGTGTGTGCCTGCGTGCCAGATTTTGTACGCCTTACATCATTTCCCCTAAAATGTCAAGCCTTTTCCGCGTATTCCGTGTGTTACACGTGTTGCATAAAAACCGCTGGTCGTGTAATGTCGCCCCGAAAAGGAGACAGCAATGGCCACGATTCGAAAACGTGAACTCCCCTCTGGAAAATTCGTTTGGCAATGCGATTACCGCGACGGCGCGGGAAAGCGCAGGCACAAGCAATTCCCGACCAAGAAAGCCGCGGACGACTTTCTACTTACCGCGCGCGGCCAGGTGCGTGCCGGCACTCACGTGGCAGACAGCCAGTCAAAGACGATCGACCAAGCGGCGAAGCTCTGGCTGGCACAAGTCGAGAAAGACGGTAAGGAGCGAGCCACCGTCGACCGCTATACGGAAACCTATGAGAAGCAGGTGAAACCGCGCTTCGGCGCAACCAAGCTCAATGCGGTAACGACGCCATCGCTTCAGACGTTCATTGATGATCTCGTCGGCACCATGTCCCTTTCCTCGCTGAAGAAGGTGAAGGGCTGTTTGGTGAGCGTCTTCAAGTATGCGGTCAGCCGTGGTCTTGCTGCGCACAATCCCGCGCGCGAAGTAGCCTTGCCGGAAAACAATCGTGGCCGAAAGCGGCCCGAAATGCCGACCAAGGAAGAGCTGCGGAACATCCTCAAGTACACCCCTGCCCGCTGGCAACCGTTCGTTCGGCTGGCGACTGTCACAGGAATGCGCGCGAGCGAACTGCGCGGGCTGAAATGGAGCGA
>NZ_RZSC01000525.1:0-4294 GCF_003998155.1 Mesorhizobium sp. M1E.F.Ca.ET.063.01.1.1 | reverse complement strand
CGGTCGCGGCGTTGCTGATGATCCTGGTCGCCGAGCGCGGACGGCTGTTCCAACCGCACAACCCGCCGGTGTGAGGTTTTAGCGCTTGGGTCAGTCGGCCCAGAGCTCGCGGCGCAGTTCGTCCCAACTTTGCTTGTCCGGCGCGACAAGCAGCCCGCCGTCGACATGCGACGGCAGATAGGCGCTGCCGTCGACGCGCGCGGCATGGCCGCCGGCCTCTTGGTGGATCAGCACGCCCGCCAGGTGATCCCAGGGCATCAGCTTGTTGTAGACGACGAAATGCGCATGCCCGCTCGCCAGCAGCCGGTATTCATGCGCCGCGCAGCGGTAGCCGAACTGCGACAGCGCCTTGGTATGGTTGCGCGCGAGCCGCGAGCGCTCCGGTTCCTTCAGATACTGCCACGAGACCGCGCCCGTCATCTGCGAGATGGGCACAGGCGCCGCAACCCGCACCTTTTCCAGCGCGCCATGCGCATGGCGGATATGGCTGCCCGCGCCTTTGGCGCCGATCAGCCAGTCCTTGCCGATGGGGTCGTGGATGATGCCGACGACCGTCTCGCCATTGACGACGACGCCCAGCATGACGCCGAACAGCGGCACGCCGGAGGCGAAATTGAAGGTGCCGTCGACCGGATCGATGACGAAGGCAAGTTCGGCATCGCCCAGACCGGCGAGCAAGGCCGGATTGTCGGAGCAGGCCTCCTCGCCGACGATCATCGCCGAAGGGTAACGCTCGCGCAGCCTGGCGGTGATCAGCCGTTCGGCATTGACGTCCGCTTCGGTCACCAGATCGGCGGCCGAGGTCTTCTGGCGGACATCGCCCTCGCCCAGCCGCCGGAAGCGCGGCATGATCTCGGCCCTGGCTGCATCGGCGAGAAGATCGGCCAGCCAGTCAATCGCACGGTCGTCAAACGTCATCGGAAATGTCTTGCCCTGTGGTGAGACGCGCATCGAGCGCGGCGAAGTCGAACAGTTTTCGGTCAAGCAGGTGCGAAGGCCGCACATTCGTCATGGCGCGGATCATCGTGTCCTTGCGGCCGGGCATGCGCTTCTCGATGTCGTCGAGCATCGCCTTCATGGCGTTGCGCTGCAGCCCTTCCTGGCTGCCGCAGAGGTCGCAGGGGATGATCGGGAAATTCATCGCGCCGGCGAATTTCTCGAGATCGGCCTCGGCGCAATAAGCGAGCGGGCGCAGAACCATGACGTCGCCCTCGTCATTGATCAGCTTGGGCGGCATGGCGGCGAGACGCCCGCCATGGAAGAGGTTCATGAAGAAGGTTTCGAGGATGTCCTCTCGGTGGTGGCCGAGCACCAGGGCGGCGCACCCCTCCTCGCGCGCGACGCGGTAGAGGTGCCCGCGCCTCAGCCGCGAGCAGAGCGAGCAATAGGTGCTGCCCTCGGGCAGCTTGTCTGTGACCACCGAATAGGTGTCCTGGTACTCGATGCGGTGTTGAATGCCGTTGGCGTTGAGATAGTCCGGCAGGATGTGCTTTGGAAAGTTCGGCTGACCCTGGTCGAGATTGCAGGCGAGCAGCTCGATCGGCAGCAGGCCGCGCCATTTGAGGTCGAGCAGCAAGGCAAGCAGGCCGTAGGAATCCTTGCCGCCGGAAAGCGCCACCAGCCAGCGCTCGCCGGGCTTCACCATGGCGAAGTCTTCGATCGCCTGACGGGTGAGCCTCAACAGCCGCTTGCGCAGCTTGTTGAACTCGACCGAGGACGGCACATCGCGGAACAGCGGATGAAACCCGCCCTCCGGCTCGTCGGCGATCGGTTCAAGCGATTTGATGCCAAGTGATTTGGTATCTGGCAGCATGTTCATGGTGCAAATGCCCCACGGGGTCCTGGTTGCCGCCCGGCTTAGCGGACCTGGCCGACAAAGAAAAGGCCGCCTCGTGGGCGGCCTTCGATCGCGTTGCTGACCGGCTTTCGATCAGCGCGAATAGAATTCGACGACCAGGTTCGGTTCCATCTGCACGGCGAACGGCACGTCCGACAGGCCAGGAACGCGGGCAAAGGTCGCGGTCATCTTGTTGTGGTCGGCCTCGATGTAGTCCGGCACGTCACGCTCGGCGAGACCCACCGATTCCAGCACGATGACGAGCTGCTTCGACTTCTCGCGCACCTCGATGACATCGCCCGGCTTGCAGCGGTACGAACCGATGTTGGTGCGCTTGCCGTTGACGTTGACGTGGCCGTGGTTGACGAACTGACGGGCGGCGAAGATGGTCGGCACGAACTTGGCGCGATAGACGATCGCGTCGAGGCGCGATTCCAGCAGGCCGATCAGGTTCTCGGAAGTATCGCCCTTGCGGCGGTTGGCCTCCTCATAGACCTTACGGAACTGCTTTTCCGAAACGTCGCCATAGTGGCCCTTCAGCTTCTGCTTGGCGCGCAGCTGCAGGCCGAAGTCGGAAAGCTTGCCCTTGCGGCGCTGGCCATGCTGGCCGGGGCCGTATTCACGCTTGTTGACCGGAGACTTCGGGCGGCCCCAGATGTTTTCGCCAAGACGGCGGTCGATCTTGTATTTCGCGGATTCGCGCTTGCTCATCGCATTCCCTTTCAAAACAATATACCCGGAACCCCATGGCTCCGGGTGAAGGAAACGCGCCCTCCTCTGGCCTCCGTTTTCGAGACCTGACAGGGTTTTCCACGCAACGCGACGGAAAAGCCCACGGGACACGTCAGTTCGAACAAGACCGCCGGCACGCCGGTGAGATCTTGCCCATGCAAAAGAAACCACCGGGCGTCGCCACCCGGTGTTGATGGCCTGTTAAACAGAGATTTAACCGCTGTCAAGCTTGTGACTGGCGACGCAACGGCCGACCCTATACCATTCTGCGTTGCATGCGGTGCCGGATGTGGCGGACGCCGACGGCATCAGGGTGGGGGCGCAACCATTTCGGGACGTAGCTTTGCCCTGACACTTGATGAAGGGACTGAAGCAGAGGAGTCCGAATTCCCATGAAGAAGTTCTTCCTTACCTTGACCGGCGCCGCGGTGTTGGCGGGGTCGATGGCGATCATGACGCCGGCGCCCGCCATGGCAAGGCACTGGCACAGCCACACGCAGGTGTGCCGCGTCGTGGTGAAGAAAAGAGTCGTATGGCGTCACGGCCACCGCTACGTCGTTCGTTACAAGGTACGGCACTGCTGGTGGCGCCGGTAAGTTGGTTGCTTTGAGCCCAACAAGGCGAAGCCCGCGGCTATCCCGCGGGCTTTTTCAATCCGGTGCCCGACTCCGACCTGGCGGCAGCTCACGACTTCTTGCTGGGCAGGCCCTTGCGCTTGGTTTCGGCGAATTCCTCGAGCTGCTTCTCGCTCATCGATTCATACATCTCGCGCGATGGCTTCCGCCGGATCGATCCAGTCGACCGGCCAGGGCGCCGTCTTGCGCATGCGGTTGGCGAGGAACGGATAATGCGTGCAGGCGAGCACGACGATGTCGGTGCGCATGCCGTCGCGCTCGATGAAGCAGGGCGCGATCTCGGCGCGCACGGCCTCCTCATCGACAAAGCCCTCGCGCATGTAGATCTCCGCCAAACCCGCCAGCCTGTCGCTGCCGACCAGCCGGACATGGCACTTCTGCGCCCATTTGCTGATCAGGTCGCGCGTGTATTGGCGCTTCACCGTGCCCGGCGTCGCCAGCACCGAGACCAGGCCGGAACGCGTGCGCTCCGCGGCCGGCTTGATCGCCGGCACGGTGCCGACGAAGGGATGGCCGGGGAATTTTTCGCGCAGCGCATCGATCACCAGGGTCGAAGCGGTGTTGCAGGCGATGACCGAAATCGCCGGCTGCAGGCGGTCGAGCAATTTGCCGAACAGCGAAAGGATGTGTTCCTTGAGCGCCGGCTCTTCCCAAGCACCATAAGGAAATGCCGCGTCGTCGGCGACATAGATGAAGCGACGGTCCGGCATCAGGACGCGTGCCTCGCGCAGCACCGTCAGCCCGCCGATACCGGAATCGAACATCAGGATCGGGCTGTGGCTTGATCGATCATTCATTGTCATCGGACCAAAAGCAGACCTTGGCCCGTGATTTGGCCAAGGCGCTTCTATCTTGAACGATCATGGTGTTGAAGTGGCAAATGCCAGCAGCTTTTGCGCAGTCTTGAAATTGCTCAGAGCCCGCGCTTGCCGAAGGGTTCGGCCGGCCAAACGGCTGCGGCGCCGGCGCGGAACGCGCGGCAGCGCGCGGCGCAGCGGTAGCGACGCTCGTTGTCGTGCGCTCGGCGCGAGTTGGTGCCGGCAACGAACCTTCGAAATCGAAAACCTCTGTCAACTCATTGATATTGCTG
>NZ_RZSC01000524.1:0-4301 GCF_003998155.1 Mesorhizobium sp. M1E.F.Ca.ET.063.01.1.1 | reverse complement strand
GGGTGCTGGAAGGAATGAGACGCTGGCGTTCCCTGGAACACCCCTCATCCGACCGAGCTTCGCTCGGCCACCTTCTCCCACAAGGGGAGAAGGAGGAGCCCGCCCGGCCTCACACTTGACTCTTCGGCCGATTTCCTGTCTAGACGCCCTCGAATTCCGCGACGAGCACACCTTCGCGAAAGCCGACCAGGACGCCGAGGCCTCTTTGAGGCGAGTGCTGTAAAGAGATCCTGGAGGCCAACACCCGGCAGCGCGATGCGCCCCCGGGTGCTTTTTGGCTTTGCGCTTTTGCTTGGCGACCCGGCGCGAACGCACTACCTCTCGGGCATCATCCGGGTGCCAGAGAAAAGGAAGAAGAATGTTTGAATCCCTTCAGGAGCGCCTTGGCTCCATCCTGAATGGCCTGACCGGCCGCGGCGCGCTGTCAGAGGCGGATGTCTCGGCGGCGCTGCGCGAGGTGCGCCGCGCGCTGCTCGAGGCGGACGTGGCGCTGGAGGTGGTGCGTTCCTTCACCGACAAGGTGCGTGAGAAGGCGGTCGGCGCGGCTGTCCTGAAGTCGATCAAGCCCGGACAGATGGTCGTCAAGATCGTCCATGACGAGCTGGTCGACATGCTTGGCGCCGAAGGCGTCGCCGTCGACCTCAACGCGCCGGCGCCCGTCGTCGTCATGATGGTCGGCCTGCAGGGCTCCGGCAAGACGACGACCTCGGCCAAGATCGCCAAGCGCCTGACCGAGCGCCAGAACAAGAAGGTTCTGATGGCCTCGCTCGACACGCGGCGTCCGGCCGCGCAGGAGCAGCTTCGCCAGCTCGGCGAGCAGGTGAAGGTCGCGACGCTGCCGATCATCGCCGGCCAGAGCCCGGTCGACATCGCCAGGCGCGCCGTCCAGGCGGCGAAGCTCGGCGGCCATGACGTCGTCATCCTCGACACCGCCGGCCGCACCCATATCGACGAGCCGCTGATGGTCGAAATGGCCGACATCAAGAAGGTGTCGTCGCCGCACGAGATCCTGCTGGTCGCCGACTCGCTGACCGGTCAGGACGCCGTCAACCTGGCGAAAAGCTTCGACGAGCGCGTCGGCATCACCGGCCTGGTGCTCACCCGCATGGACGGCGACGGCCGCGGCGGCGCGGCGCTTTCGATGCGCGCCGTAACCGGCAAGCCGATCAAGCTGATCGGCACCGGCGAAAAGATGGACGGGCTGGAGGAATTCCACCCCAAGCGCATCGCCGACCGCATCCTCGGCATGGGCGACATCGTCTCGCTCGTCGAGAAGGCCGCCGAGACCATCGACGCCGAGCAGGCGGCGGCGATGGCCAGGAAGATGCAGTCGGGCAAGTTCGACCTGAACGACCTTGCCGCGCAGCTTCAGCAGATGTCGAAGATGGGCGGCATGGGCGGCATCATGGGCATGATGCCCGGCATGGGCAAGATGAAGGACCAGCTTGCCGCCGCCGGCTTCGATGACAAGATGTTCCGGCGCCAGCTCGCCATCATCTCCTCGATGACCAAGGCGGAGCGGGCGAACCCCGACATTCTGAAGCACTCGCGCAAGAAGCGCATCGCTTCCGGCTCCGGCACCGACGCGGCCGAGATCAACAAGCTGTTGAAGATGCATCGCGGCATGGCCGACATGATGAAGGCGATGGGCGGCAAGGGCAAAGGCGGCGGCCTGATGCGCGGCATGATGGGCGGCCTGGCCTCGAAAATGGGCCTCGGCGGCATGATGCCCGGCGGCGGCATGCCCGATCTCTCCAAGATGGATCCGAAGCAGCTCGAGGCCCTGCAGAAGCAGGCCCAGGCTGCCGGCCTCGGCAAAGGCTTGCCGGGCGGATTGCCCGGCGGACTTCCCGGCGGCGGCGGACTGCCGGGCCTGCCCGGCGGCATGAAGTTGCCTGGCCTTCCGGGTCTCGGCGGCGGTGGGCTGCCCGGCTTGGGGAAGAAGAAGTGAGGGGGCGATGAACGAGGAGAAGGACATGGCCGACGCACGCGCCATTCTGGCGGGCTACCGCGCTTCGATCGACAACATCGACGCCGCCCTCATCCATATGCTGGCCGAGCGCTTCCGCTGCACCAAGGCGGTCGGCGTGCTGAAGGCCGAGCATGGCCTGCCGCCCGCCGATCCGGCGCGCGAGCAGCAGCAGATCGCCCGCCTCCGCCAACTGGCGAAGGATGCGCATCTCGATCCGGATTTCGCGGAGAAATTCCTGAACTTCGTGGTCCGCGAAGTGATCCGTCATCACGAACAGATCGCCGCCAACAACGGCGTGACGAAAACCGGTTGAGAACCCAACCACACCGATCAACGAAATCAGAGCTTTTTAGGAGATAACAATGGCACTGAAAATCAGACTGGCCCGCGCGGGCTCGAAGAAGCGTCCTTACTACCACGTCGTCGTCGCCGACGCCCGTTCGCCCCGCGACGGCCGTTTCATCGAGGCGCTCGGCTCGTGGAACCCGCTGCTGCCGAAGGACGGCGAACGCGTCAAGGTCGATGCCGACCGCGTCAAGCACTGGCTCTCGCACGGCGCCCAGCCGACCGACCGCGTGCTGCGCTTCCTCGATGAGGCCGGCATCGCCAAGCGTGAGGCCCGCTCGAACCCGAGCAAGGCCCTGCCCGGCAAGAAGGCGCAGGAGCGCGCCGCCCTGTTGAAGAAGGCCCAGGAAGACGCCGCCGCTGCCGTTGCCGCGGCATCCGCCGCGCCGGCCGAGGCGGAAGCCGCGACCACCGAGTAATTCGGCGTTCAACTTCGTTCAATGGGAACGGCGGGCAAGATGCCCGCCGTTTTCGTTAGGTCCGCCTATAGACTCAATAGCCTTCCGGGCAGCGCGCGACATAGACGCGCCCGTAACGGTCGCGATAGCGGCACTGGCCGGCCTCGCTGGCATGGCCGATCAATGCGCCGGCGACAGCGCCGACGGCGCCGCCGACCACCGCGCCCTGTACCGGATTGTTGGCGACGGCAGCGCCGACCGCCGCGCCGCCCAGGCCGCCGATCGCGGCACCTTTTTCCGTCTGCGAACAGGCGCCCAGCGCCACCGTCAGCACCAGAATGGTAATCGCTTTCTTCATTTCAGTTCCTCTCTCACGGGATCGCCGTCCGCGCCGCCAAGTGTTTAACTCGCAGACGGCTAATTTGATCCCGAGGACCATGAAGACTGCCGGCGCTGCGCACGCCGCTGCCCAAGCTACATCGTTGAAACTGCTAACTTTTATGTTCGGTGGCGCGCTTCAAATTGGCGAGGCCGACCTCGAAATCCTTGCCGATCAGCGTGTCGAAATTCATGAACAGGCCCATCAACTTGGCGATGAACGGCCGGGCGCCACGCATCGCCCAGGTGACCGTCGTGGCCTCGCCCGATAGCGTCAAGGTGAAGTCCACTGTGTTGTTCGCCCTGAACGGCTTCTCGAAATCGAGCTTCAGCGACACCAGCGAGGATGGAACCGAGTTGGTGATCTCCATCCGGCCGACGCCGGCCTTGCCGTTGCTCTCCCAGCCGTAGGCCGCGCCCTTGCCGCCCTCGGGGCCGGAAAGCGTGCGCTTCATCTGCGGGTCGAGCTTTTCATAGGGCGACCATTCGGGCCAGCGCTTGAAATCGTTGATCAGCGGGAAGATCGCCTCGGCAGGGGCCTTGACGCTGGCCGAACGGCTGACGACGAAGTCGTTCGGCCGAGTCGCGGCATAGACAAGCACGGCGGCGATGATGACGACGAGGATGATGAGGATGGTGGTGAACATCTTTTTCTCCTTTCGGCCACTTATCGGCTGAACGGGATCAGAGCGCGCAGCTTGGGGTCCCTTAGGAACAAGCCGGCCCATAGGATGATACCGAGATAGACGCCGAACAGCGTATGGGAGAAAAGCGGGCTGTCGACCCGCACCTTGGTGGCGATGGCGCCGCCCATATAGGCGGTGAGCAGGATGGCGCCGAGCACAGAGGTGCGCGGCACGGCGTAGAGTGCGGTCGAAATCAGTCCGATGATGCCGAGCATGCGCGCGACATTGGGATCGGCCGGCCAGCCGAGCTGCACCATCGTCTGGGTGACGATGTCGAGCGGCGGCAGCTTGATGGTGCCATCGAAGATCATGAACAGCACGATGACGGTGCTGAGCAGGCGGCCGGCCCACAGGGCGCCCGACGACACGGGCGCGGCTTGAGTAATGCTCATTGACGTTCCCTCCTGGTATTTTTGGTTCGGACGCTGGCCATCCTTGCCAGGCTCGAACCAAGGACGCCGCACGGGTCCACGGTCCGACACGTCCCGGAATATTTTTCGCAAATGCGCGCGGCTCATTCCC
>NZ_RZSC01000523.1:0-4303 GCF_003998155.1 Mesorhizobium sp. M1E.F.Ca.ET.063.01.1.1 | reverse complement strand
GACATGCGCACCGAGATCAAGAAGCTGCACAACCGTGTCGGCAAGACCACGGTCTATGTCACCCACGACCAGGTGGAGGCGATGACGCTCGCTTCGCGCATTGCCGTCATGCATCAGGGGTCGGTGCAGCAGTTCGACGCCGCGCAGATGATCTACAGCCGCCCCGCCAACATGTTCGTCGCGGGCTTCATGGGCTCGCCGGCGATGAATTTCATTCCCGCCGAGCTCGGCGACGGGGCGGGCCGGCCCTGCGTCACGGTTCGGACCGCGGATGGCGGCACGGCAGCGTTGGAACTTGCCCAGCCGGTGCCGGCCGGCGCGCCGAGGAACGTCGTGCTTGGCGTGCGGCCGGAACATATCTACCGCTTTTCGGACGACTTGAAGCACCGCAAGCGTGCCGTTGCGGCGGTGAAGGCCCCGGTCGAGCTGGTCGAGCCCACGGGTGCCGAGACCTTGGCGGTGCTTCGCTTCGGCGATCTCGAAGTCACCGGCCGTTTCGACCCGGACAGCGCCCCCCGGATGGGCGAGACAATGACGCTCGGCATCGACATGGCGCGGGCTTGCCTCTTCGATCCGACGACCCAATCCCTTCTTTGAAAGCTCAGCCTTTGACATTCGCTACCTATCCAAGCCTCGCAGACCGTGTCGTGCTGATCACCGGAGGAGCCTCTGGCATCGGCGCCGAAATGGTTCGCGCCTTTGCGGCCAACGCGGCGCGCGTGGCCTTTCTCGACATTCAGGAAGCGGTCGGCCGGGAACTGAAGGCGGAGCTTGCGGGCGCCACGCGCCACGCGCCTCTGTTCCTGCCATGCGATGTGACCGACATCGCGGCCCTGCGCGCAGCGATCGAGAATGTGCGGGAAAAGGCCGGGCCGGTTGCCGTCCTGGTGAACAACGCCGCCAATGATGACCGCCACGCAGTCGCTGAAGTGACGCCGGACTACTGGGATCATGCCCAAAACGTCAATCTGAAGCATCAGTTCTTCGCCGCCCAGGCCGTCCATCCGCAGATGAAGTCGCTGGGCTTTGGCTCCATCATCAACCTTTCCTCGACCTCCTGGCGCTTCGGCGCCGACCAGATGACCGCCTATGCCACGGCCAAGGCCGCGATCATCGGCATGACGCGGTCGTTGGCCCGCGCCTTCGGTCCCGACAATATCCGCGTCAACGCCATCGAGCCGGGCGCCGTGATCACCGAGCGGCAGCGCCGTCTTTGGTACACGACGCCGGAGTCCGTCGATCAGATGGTCGGGCGCCAGTTGATCAGGCGGGTTCTGCTGGCCGACGAGATCGCCCGCACGGCGCTTTTTCTCGCCGCCGACGACAGCCGCATGATCACCAAGCAATCCATCACCGTCGATGCGGGCCTGAGCTGATGCAGGTTCTCCGTTTCCCCTCGTTCGATCGGCTGGCCTGATGCTGCGCGTTGGTTTGAACCCCTATGGGCTTACCTATCATCTTGGGCTGCAGGGCCGCGGCACGCCGCGCGCCAACCCCAAGGGCGCGGGGCTGGAAGGCTTCATCGCCCTGGCCGAGGAGCTCGGCGCACGCACGCTCGAGATCTACGATCCATGGCTGGCGGAAATGTCCGATTACGGGCTGACCGCCCTGAAGGAGCGGCTCGATGGGCTTGGGATGACGCCCGTCGTCAGCGCCGGGCTCAACATGATGGGGCCGCTGGAGAGCGCGTTCCGTTCCGCCCGCTCGCTCGGCGCGAAGACTATCCGGCTCGGCCTGACACCGGTTCTGTGCGGTGACCGCAATGCCTGGGGCGACAAATGGGGCGAGCTCAACGCCTCGATCAGGTCGGCGCTTCAGCAATGGGGGCCGCGGGCCGAAGCCGAAGGCCGCGTGCTCGCCATCGAGAACCATCAGGATTTCGGCAGCGCCGAGCTGGTGGCGTTCTGCGAGACGGGCGGGCGAGGGGTCGGCATCACGTTCGACACCGGCAATACGTTTCCCGTCGCCGAGGCGCCGCTCGACTTCACCCGCCGCATCGCACCCTATGTGCGACATGTCCACCTGAAGGACTACCGCGTTCAGTTCACGGGCGAAGGATATCGGCTCGTGCGCTGCGCCATCGGCGACGGCGCCGTGCCCTTCAGCGACCTCGCGGCCCTGCTCGGCGACCTGCACGACGAACTCACCGCCGTGCTCGAGCCGGGCGCGCTCGAGGCGCGCCATGTGCGCTTTCTTCTCGACGACTGGTGGAACGGCTATCCGCCGAAAACCGCGCGCGAATTCGCCGCCTGCCTTGCCGCCGCGCAAAAGAATCGCCTGCCCGACGATGCCGATTTCCGCACTCCCTGGGAGCGCGGGGTCGACGGCGCCCTGGTTTCCTACGAGCTCGACATGATCCGGCGTAGCGCCGCCAACATGAAGGAGCTCGGCCTCATGACTCTGGAGAACCCCTCATGACAACTCGCGAACTCAGCGGCGTCACCGCCTTCGTCACCGGTTCCGGACGCGGCCTCGGCCACGTCATGGCCGACCGGCTGGCGGAACTCGGGGCGGACGTAGCAATCCACGACCTGGACTGGACCCAACCGGCGAAGTATGGCGAGTTCGCCGACCTCGGTGAATCGGCAAGGCACCTGGGACGACACGGCACCCGGGTCACCGCGGTCACCGGCAATATCGGCGACCGTGCCGCCGTTGCCGAGATGAAGCGCAAGATCGAGGCGGAACTCGGCGATGTGCATGTGCTCGTCAACTGCGCAGGCGGGGACATCGGCGCCAAGGGAACCAAGCCCAACCCCAACAACGCCCTCGACATCGATTACGAGGACATAAAGGTGCTCACCGAAAACAACCTGATCGGCACCATGCTGGTTTGCCAGGCCTTCGTGCCGCCGATGGTGAAGCGCGGGTCAGGTTCGGTGATCAATATCGCCTCGGCGGCCGCTCACCTCGGCTGCTCGCCGGAGGTCGTCTATTCGACGCTCAAGGCCGCTGTCGTCCACTATACCCGTTGCCTCGCCAAGGAACTGATCGACGAGGGCGTGCGGGTCAATGCAGTCAGCCCGGGGGCGACGAAAACCGCCCGGTTCCAGGCGACGCGCGTCGTCGATCCGGCCAGGATGGATTCGTCGAAGCGTTCCCTGAACCGCTATGCCGAGCCTGAAGAGATTGCCGAGGCTGTCGCCTTCCTCGCCGGATCGCGCGCCCGCTTCATCAACGGCCAGGTGATCCGCGTGGACGGCGGCTTCACGATCTTTCCGGGGTGATGCACGTGACGATGAGGGAAACTGCCATCAAGCGCTTCGACCTTTCCGGCCGGCTCGCCCTGGTAACCGGATCCTCGAAGGGGATAGGTTTCGCGATCGCCCGCGGCCTGGCCGAAGCAGGCGCGGAGCTGGTGCTCAACGCGCGCAACGAAAGCGTGCTGGAGGAGGCGCGGGCAAGGCTCGCCGCCGAAGGCCATAAGGTTCACGCTCGCGCCTTCGACGTGACCGACGCGGCCGCCGTGGCGGCAGCGGTCGATGCCATCGAGAGCGAAATCGGTCCGATCGAGATCCTCTTCAACAATGCCGGCACGCAGTTTCGCGCGCCGCTCGAGGAATTTCCGCTGGATGCCTGGGAAAGGCTCAAGGCGACCAATATCGACAGCGTGTTCCATGTCGGCCAGGCTGTGGCACGCCGCATGATCCCGCGCGGACACGGCAAAATCGTCAACATAGCCTCCGTGCAGAGCGAGCTGGCACGCACGAGCATCGCACCCTATACGGCGACCAAGGGTGCCGTGAAGATGCTGACCAAGGGCATGGCGACCGACTGGGCGCGATATGGCCTGCAGGTCAATGCGATCGGTCCAGGCTATTTCAACACCGAACTCAATGCCGCCCTGGTCGCCGACGCCGACTTCACCGCCTGGCTGGAGAAACGCACGCCTGCCGGCCGCTGGGCAGAGGTCGAGGAACTGATCGGGGCGGCGGTCTTCCTGGCATCGGATGCATCAAGCTTTGTCAACGGCCACGTCCTCTATGTCGACGGCGGCATCACGGCATCGCTGTGACGGGACGAGCGTAGAAGCTCTTCCTTGACAATCGGCGGGGACCGTTCCAGCATCATTGCAAGGGGTTCCCCGCGACGACCCCGTGAGGCGTCAGCCCAACGATCGCGTCCAAACTCTCTTCGTTCAGGAGGTGGACGCCATGCCATCAACCACCGCAATAACTGTCCCGCAACTTGCCCGTCTGGTCGGGGTGCCGGATGCGCCTGTTCTCATCGACGTGCGCATCGATGACGATTACCAGGCCGATCCACGCCTGCTGCCGGCATCCCGCCGGCGCGATTTCAGAAC
>NZ_RZSC01000522.1:0-4314 GCF_003998155.1 Mesorhizobium sp. M1E.F.Ca.ET.063.01.1.1 | reverse complement strand
CTCCTCGCTCCAGACCGTGCCGGTCCACAGGCCCCATTCGTCGAAGGTCTCGTCATCGGCAACGGCGCCCCTGCGCTCCAGGGGAATGCCGTCGCGGTCAGCCAGCATCACGCAGCAGCCGACACCGCCGACGGCGAGGTAAAGCCGATTGAGGCTCCCTTCGGCGGCTCGGACGAGTCGCTCCGTGCGCTGCCTGGCCTGCCTCAGTTCGCCTTCGGTCAGCCGTCTGGGCGCCTTGCGCTCGGCCGGGTCGAGACCATGCAAATGGAGGGAACGTCGCCACGAGGCGACCAACGCCGAATGGGCCGCGTCGCTTTTCGCGATCGAGGCCTGGACCAAATCCGCGTGCACGGCTGTTTGCCGTCCGATCAACCTAGTCCTCCCGGCGAGCAGAACCTCCCTCTGCTCCGTCGTCATGTTCGCAAGAACATATCCGACACCCGGAGCGGCTCAGTTTCAATATAGTCGCCGACCGCAACAGGTTTTTGATTTTGCGCAATTCCAGGGAAAATCGCTGCGCATTTTCCCTGGAATTGCTCCGGAGTTCTAAAGGTCGCCTCCCATCGGCGCCATAGGACGTTGGTTTAAGACGGGCCAGGATGCTCGAACCCTGCGGTTCCGCCTCGGGTCAGTTGGCGGCGGCCTTCTTGGGCTTGGACGAGCCGATCATCTTCCAGTTCTTGTAGAAGACGGAATTGATGCGCTCGACGCTGACCGAGACGACAGCAAGCATGCCCGCGATCAGGCCGGGGAACGGAGACGGGCGGACGATATCGACGAAGACGCAATAGCGGCGTCCGTCATATTCATTGACCGAGCGGTGGAAGAGCGTGTCGTCGAAGATGAACAGCGGATTGTCGTACCAGTAGTTCTTCTTGCTGCCGCACTGGACGAAGATCTCGGCCTTCACCGGGATCAGATTGTAGAGGATGCGCAGGCTGAGCCGGAGCGGCCCGAAATGCCAGGAGGTCGATTCACGGCCGCTGAAGACCGAGACGGCAATTGTCTTGATGTATTTGAAGTCCTTGTTGAATTCGGGAACGTTGTCGATCTTGTGCTTGCCGTACCACTGATAGACATACATGCCGCGCCGGCCGGTGCCGAAATTGGCGTCGATGTCGGCGATGATCTCGTCCTTGCGCGACTTGAAGACGCCCAGAACCTCGTTGATCTCACGCTGGTAGTCTTCAGGAAACTGGTCAAGCTTCCAGACGCCGTGGTTCCTGTAGCAGAGAAGGTCCACAATCAGGTTGAACGGTGAAAGCAGCCAGGTGAACAGGCCGTTGCCGAGGAAATAGCGGTCGAACAGCTTCCAGTTCTTCTCGTCATTGCGCATGATGTCGATCAGGCCGCAGACGATGAGGATCGTCGTCAGGATCGGGATGAAGTAGAAGCCGAGCGCAAGAAGCAGGACTGCGGTCGCAGCCTTACGAAGGGTCTTAACGGTTTGCTTTGTCATAGTGTTTCGCGCGGAAGCGCGATCCTGTTCGCATGAGCCAAATCACGGCGACCCCCGCCAGCCGTGCGCCTTAATAGGATTTTTCCTACCGCTGCACAATCTGGGCCAAAATCATCGCCGCGCTCTTTTCCTCCACCATCAGAAGCGCCCCAACTCGCCGGCTTGGCCGGCAGCACCCGAAACGGCTGTCAGCCAGTTGTCAGGTTGGATTCGCTATCCCGTACCAATGACCGTCGCAAGCCGTCGTGGCCTGTCGTCGATCTTCGGCTGAATTAGTTCACTAACAGCACTCTACGAGGAGGATAAGATGACCACAATTCCCTTCAACCGGCTCGTCTGGCTCACGCTGCGCGCGTCGGCGGCGCTGGCACTCACCATTGCACCCTACCACTTGACGCTTGACGGTGCGGCTAAGCTCGTTCCAGCCGTTGCCCACGCCGAATCCGAGGGCGGTGGTGGCGGCGGCGACGGAGGTCACGACGGCGGCAATGGTGGCGGTGACGGCGGCGAGCACGATGGCGGCGACAGCCACAGCAGCAGCGGAACCTCTGGCAGCCATGACGGTGAGAAGGAATCTGCTCACGACCAGGGTGAGGATAACACAGGAGGCACGACTGGCACTGGCGCAGATTCCGGTACCGAGACCGACGGATCCGACGACTCATCTTCCGAGCCGCTGGTGATGGACCACTGAGTGCGTCCCGCATAGGTGGACGCATTGGCCCGATTGCGAAGACGCAGCGGGGTTTGATCAGAGGCGCGGGCCACAAAGGTAAAGGCCGACGCCCTTCGATCGCCAGCACTAAAGTTTTGCTGGGGCGTTACTCCCGCTCTTTGCGCAGCTTTGCCCAGTATTCCAGCCGCTTCCTGATATCGCGCTCGAAGCCACGCTCGGGCGGATCGTAGAAAGTGCGGCGGCCCATCTTTTCCGGGAAATAGTCCTGACCGGAGAAGGCATCCGGCTCGTCGTGGTCGTAGCGGTAGCCGGCGCCGTAATCCTCCTCTTTCATCAGCTTTGTCGGCGCGTTGAGGATGTGTTTTGGCGGCAGCAGCGAGCCGAACTCCTTGGCCGCCTGTGTCGCCGCCTTGAAGGCGGTGTAGACGGCGTTCGATTTCGGCGCGGTGGCGAGATAGACGGCGGCCTCGGCGAAGGCGAGCTCGCCCTCGGGAGAGCCGAGATAGTCATAGGCGTCCTTGGCGGCATTGGCGATGACCAGCGCCTGCGGATCGGCCAAGCCGATATCCTCCACCGCCATGCGCACCAGCCGGCGGCCGAGATAGAGCGGATCCTCACCGGCATCGAACATGCGGGCGAGATAGTAGAGCGCGGCGTCGGGGTCCGAACCGCGCACCGATTTGTGCAGCGCCGAGATCAGGTTGTAGTGTCCATCCTGGCCCTTGTCGTAGATCGGCGCGCGGCGCTGGATGACGCGCTGCAGGCCCTCCGGCCCGAACACCTCGCCCGGCTTGGCGGCGCGCCAGACTTCCTCGGCCAGCGTCAGCGAGGCGCGGCCGTCGCCGTCGCTCATGCGGATGAGCATGGCCCGCGCTTCCTCGTCGAGCGGCAGCGCCCTGCCCTCGGTTTCTTCCGCGCGCGCCAAAAGCTTGGCGATGCTCTCCTCACCCAGCGAGCGGAACACCAGTACGCGCGCGCGGGACAGCAGCGCGGCGTTCAGTTCGAAGGACGGGTTTTCCGTCGTGGCGCCGACCAGCACCACCGTGCCGTCTTCCATGACGGGCAGAAAGCCGTCCTGCTGGGCACGGTTGAAGCGATGGATCTCGTCGACGAAGAGCAGCGTCTGGCGGCCATTGGCGCGGCGCAGCTTCGCCGCCTCGAACACTTTCTTCAGGTCGGCGACGCCGGAGAACACCGCCGATATCTGCTCGAAGGCAAGATTGGTTTCGCCAGCCAAGAGCCGCGCAACCGTCGTCTTGCCGGTGCCGGGCGGCCCCCAGAAGATCATCGAACCGAGCGAGCCGGAATCGATCAGGCGTGTCAGCGCGCCGTCCGGCCCGGTCAGATGCTCCTGACCGACGACCTCGCCAAGGTTCTTCGGACGCAGCCGATCGGCCAGCGGCCGCCCGGGCGGCGCTTTCTCCGGTTCATCGGAACTGAACAGGTCAGCCATGCTTGTCTTCGAGTTGGAGCGCGACCCTCTTGGGCCGGGCTCAGTAGCGCAACACCTGGCGCAGTGTCTGCCCGCCACGCTCGACGGTAAAGCGCCACCAGCGCGTGTCCTGCTGGGCAATTTGTGCCAGCGTCGCCGCTGTATCGATGCTCGTGCCGTTCACCTCGCGTACGATATCGCCCGGCTTGAAGCCGAAATCGGCGGCGGGTGAATCGCGATTGATGTCGACCACGGTGACGCCCTTCAAGTCGGTGCGCAGGCCGAGCCGCTGGGCAAGGCGCGGCGACAGCTCCGCCACCTTGGCGCCGGCGAAGGGGCTGCGGCCATGCAGCGTCATCTCGGTCGGCTTGGCGCCTTCCGGCGCCCGCTCCAGAGAGATCTCCAGCGTCGCCTGCTGGCCTTTGCTCAGCACGGCGAAGGTCGCCTTGGAGCCGATCGACAGCGTCGCCATGCGGTAGTCCAGCGCCTCGATGCTTTCGACCGGCGTATTGTTGAGCGACAGCACGACGTCGCCGGGTTTTAAGCCCGCCTTGCCGGCAGGGCCGGCCGCATCGACCGACGAAACCAGCGCGCCGGTCGGCTTTTCGATACCGAGCGATTCCGCGATCTGCGGCGTAACGGCCTCGAATTCGGCGCCGATATAGGGCCGCTCGAAGAAGTCGAGTCCGGCCTTGGCGGCGTCGGCGAAGGCGCGCACCATGTTGGCGGGAATAGCGAAACCGATGC
>NZ_RZSC01000521.1:0-4326 GCF_003998155.1 Mesorhizobium sp. M1E.F.Ca.ET.063.01.1.1 | reverse complement strand
GGCATAGGCGGCGGCGATGCCGGCCACCGGATTGGTGCTTCTCGCCGCGGTCTCGACTTTCAGCGCCCCGCCCATGGTCGGCAGCGTCAGCAGCAGGAACTGGCGGTTGCCGCCGTCGCCGACGCATGCGGCAGCCACATGCTGGCTTTCGCCGTCATTTTCGACGCACATCTTGAACAGCAGCGTTCCGCCGACAGCCTCCAGCGCGCCACCGACGACTTCGGCAAATTCGTCGTCGGAGACGGTTTTGGAGTCCGGCGTCAGATCGTCCAGACTTTCGGCAAGCGTGCTTTCGAGGGCTTTGTCTTCGAGCTGCGCGTCCATGCGAATATCTCCATTCGCCAATCTCACCCAGCCCATTAATGAAACTTAACGGCGACGATGGCCGGATTATGGCGGGTTTCACGGGTCATCCGATCGACCCACCCCTTTGGACTTATGGCTGGACAATCCGCCGGATCATTCCACAATGCGTGAAACAACGACGCAAAAGCGCGAAGGGGAGGAACCGAGATGCTCGGACTGATGCAGGAATGGCCGCTGCTCTGCCACAAGCTCATCGACAATGCCGAACGGCAACATGGCGGACGCGAGATCGTGTCGCGTTCGATCGAGGGGCCGATCGTGCGCACCACCTATGCCGACATCCATCGCCGGGCGCTCCAGATCGCCGAGCGGCTGGAGCAGGATGGCTTCGGGCTGGGCGACCGTATCGCCACGCTTGCCTGGAACACGGCCCGGCATATCGAGGCCTGGTACGGCATCATGGGCATCGGCGCGATCTACCACACGCTCAATCCGCGCCTTTTTCCCGAGCAGATCGCCTGGATCATGAACAATGCCGAGGATAAAGCGATCTTCGTCGACCTGACCTTCGTGCCGCTGCTCGAAAAGATCGCCGGCCAGGTAAAATCCCTGAGAAAAGTGATCGTGCTGACCGACAGGGCGCATTTGCCGCGAACGTCGTTGCCGAACGCCGTTGCCTTCGAGGAATGGCTGGCCGAGGCCGATGGCACCTTCGCCTGGAGGACCTTCGACGAGAATACCGCCGCCGGCATGTGCTATACCTCGGGCACCACTGGCGACCCGAAGGGCGTGGTCTACAGCCATCGCTCCAACGTCCTTCACGCCATGATCGCCGCAATGCCGGACGCCATGGGCATATCCGCGCGGGATGTGATCTTGCCCGTGGTGCCGATGTTCCACGCCAACGCCTGGGGCCTTGGCCAGAGCGCGCCGATGATCGGCGCCAAGCTGGTCATGCCGGGCTGCAAGATGGACGGCGCTTCGATCTACGAACTGCTCGACACCGAAAAGGTCACTTTCAGCGCCGCCGTGCCGACGGTCTGGATGATGCTGCTGCAATATCTCGAGGAGACCGGCAGGAAGCTGCCTTATCTCAACAAGGTCGTCATCGGCGGCTCATCCTGCCCGCGCGCCATCACCAGGAAATTCCAGGACAATTACGACGTCCAGGTCGTGCACGCCTGGGGCATGACCGAGATGTCGCCGCTCGGCACGCTGTGCACGATGAAGCCGGAACACGAGAACCTCGAAGGGGAAGCCCGCCTTGATCTGCAAGGCAAGCAGGGTTTCCCGCCCTTCGGCGTCGAAATGAAGGTGACCGACGACGACAACAACGCGCTGCCCTGGGACGGCAAGACCTTTGGGCATCTCAAGGTGCGCGGCCCGGCGGTGGCTCGCGCCTATTACGGCGGCGTCGGTTCCGAGCAGTTCGACGCCGACGGCTGGTTCGACACCGGCGACGTCGCGCATATCGACGCCAGCGGCTACATGCAGATCACCGACCGCGCCAAGGATGTCATCAAATCGGGCGGCGAGTGGATCTCCACCATCGATCTCGAGAACCTTGCCGTCGGCCATCCCGATGTGGCCGAGGCCGCGGCCATCGGCGTGCCGCATTCCAAGTGGGGCGAGCGGCCCCTGCTGGTTGTCGTGCGCAAGCCGGGCAAGGAGCCGAGCAAGAGCGATATCCTCGCCTTCATGAGCGGCAAGGTCGCCAAATGGTGGATGCCGGACGACGTCACCTTCGTCGGCGAAATTCCCCATACGGCCACCGGCAAGATTCAGAAGGTCAGCTTGCGTCAGCAATTCAAGGATTACCGGCTGCCGACGGATTGAGGATTGTTCAATCAGCGATTCCACCAGTCGCTGAACTGCGCTAAGTCTCGGCTCGGGCTGGGGTAATGCGGCAGACGATGGTTACAATTCCTGAACGGCAGACGTCGAGGGCGGCCGGCTGGTCGCGGCGGATGGGAGCATTCTCGCTTGTCCTTTTGTTGACGGCCCTTGCCGGCTATCGCCTCGATTTGGTCGACACGCCGCCCTTCTTGTGGGTGCTGGCGATCGTCGCGCTGCTTGCAGCGCTCGCGCTGCTGCTCGCCGGACTTGCGCTGTCGAGACTGTGGAATTTCGGCGATCGCGGCGGCCGCGATCTCAGCGTCGGCGCGCTGCTGGCGCTCCTGGTGCTTAGCCCCTTCGGCATCGCCGCCTACTGGGCGACGATTTATCCGCCGCTGCGCGATATCTCGACCGACCTCGACGACCCGCCGGTGCTGGACACCAGCGATCGGACCAGCGACATGAACGCGCTGTCGCCGCCGACGCCCGGCGAACAGAGCCTGCAGGCGCAGGCCTACCCGCTGGTCACCGGGCGCAGCTACAACCTTCCTTTCGAAACCGTGGTCGACGCCGTCGAAACCGTGCTCGACCGGCGGGACTGGCAACTGACCGCGCCTTATCCCGATATCAACGGGCAAAGCGAGGCGACGATCAACGCGGTCGCCAGGGGCTTCGTGATCGGGCTGCCCGCCGACCTCGCCATCCGCGTCACCGACGATGGCGAATCGGTCATCGTCGACATGCGCTCGGCCTCGCGCTACGGACGTTATGACCTGGGCGACAATGCCGCCCGCATCACCGATTTCCTCGGCGAGCTCGATCAGGAGGTCGCCGGCCAGGTCGGCGCGGCGCCGGCCGAGTGAAAATCTAGCGCGGCGGCGTGAATATACCGTCGATCGCCGGATCGCCTTCGGTGGCGACCAGGCCGCGGACCACCAGGTCCTCCAGATGGGCAAGCACTGAAAGGCCGGCGGCGCCGTGCAGCCGCGGGTCGGTGTCGCGATAGATCGCCGCGACCATGTCCTTGATCGTCCGGTCGCCGTTGCGGATGCGCTCCAGGATCGCCCGTTCGCGCATCTTGCGGTGCGTTTTCAGCCCGCGCATGAACTTTCGCGGCGCGGTGACCGGCCCGCCATGACCGGGCAGCAGCAGCCGGTCGCCGCGCTCGATCAATTTATCGAGCGACCCCATATAATCGGCCATCGCGCCATCCGGGGGCGCGACGATGGAGGTCGCCCAGGCCATGACATGGTCGGCCGAAAACAGCACGCCGGTTCCCTCGAGCGCAAAGGCCGCGTGGTTGGCGGCGTGACCTGGCGTCAGCACCGTTCGGATCGTCCAGCCGTCGCCATGGGTGATGGAACCGTCCGCCAGCGCGACGTCAGGCACGAAGTCCAAGTCGGCGCTGGCATCGAGCGGGTTAACCTCGCCGATGCGCAGCGGCCGCGCTGGCCGATGCGGACCTTCGGCAAGCACGGTGGCGCCCGTTTGCTGCTTCAGCCGCGCCGCCAGGGGCGAATGGTCGCGGTGGGTGTGGCTGACGAAGACGTGGCTGACGGGCCTGCCGCCGATCGCGGCGAGCAAGGTTTGGAGATGCGTATCGTCATCCGGTCCGGGATCGATCACTGCGAGCGTCTCGCGGCCGACGATATAGCTGTTGGTGCCGTGAAAAGTGAACGGACTTGGGTTGTTGGCGGTGATGCGCAGCACGTCGGGCGCAACCGTGACCGCCTGGCCATAGGCCGGATCGAAGCGTGTGTCGAATTCAAGCGCCATGCCGGGCTCCGCTGCGACGCGGCAAAATGATTGCCGCCTGATACGGAAGCCAATATAGGAAAATTAAAGCCAGCAAATCAGCCAACACGGGGAAGACCATGGCAACTGCAACCACGATGCGTCCGCTTGTTTCTCTCGCTCTGCCCGACCAGGGCGCTGCGCGGCTGGCGGCGCAGCTCTTTCTGGCGCTTGCCGGAACCCTCCTGCTGACGCTCTCGGCCAAGACCAAGGTCGTTCTCGGCCCGGTTGACATCTCGTTGCAGACGCTTGCCGTCCTGCTAATCGCCGCCGCCTTCGGCATGCGCCTTGCCGTCGCGACGCTCATTCTTTACCTCGCCGAAGGCGCGTTTGGTTTGCCCGTTTTCCAGGGCACGCCTGAAAAGGGCGTCGGCATCGCCTATATGCTGG
>NZ_RZSC01000520.1:0-4334 GCF_003998155.1 Mesorhizobium sp. M1E.F.Ca.ET.063.01.1.1 | reverse complement strand
GTCGTTGACGCCGGAAAACACCGCCGCCGACACTTTCTCGGGATCGACGAGACCATCCTCGTTGCGCAGCGCCGCCGTCCAGTCGCCGCCGCCGGACGGCATTGCGGCGACCATGATGCGGGCGTCGGAAAACCTGGCGCTGGTCAGCCGGACCTCGCCGGACAGCAGCGGCAGCAGGCGCATGCCGAAGCGCACACGCCCGACGTCGGCCATCGGCTTGCCATCAGCGGTCTTCAGGCTGACGTCGCTCACCTGCAGGGCGACGAAGCTCGACCCGTCGAGCGTCAGCCGCGCCGGCCCGACGGTAACGTTGACATCGACGCCGGCCAGCTTCTCGATGGCTGTCTCGGCTTCGGCGCGAAGCCGCTCCGTGCCGATGCCCGACGTGCCGAGCACATAGATGCCTGCTGCCGCCAGGAACACCAGCGCGCAGAGCCCGGCAAACACCCGGCCAACGATGCGGAAGCGGCGGCGCACCGAAGCGCGGCCGAGTGGTGGCACGCGGCACGCGGACGGAAACGTCCCCAGGTCTGTGATCTCGTCACGCCTGAACCTGATCTTCTCGTGCTGCGGGTGCTCCTGATCCACGCAATATTCCGTTGTGAACGAACTCGTCGTGGACGAATCCCCACCTTAGGTTATACCGATGCTCGATCCGCGCGTAACCTCAGACAAAGGCATCGACATGGCTGATCTCGCAGTGGGCGACGTTGCGCCGCAATTCGATCTTCCGCGCGACGGCGGCGGCTCCCTCAGCCTCGCCGCGTTGCGGGGAAAGCCGGTCGTACTCTACTTCTATCCGCAGGACGACACCACAAGCTGCACCAATGAGGCGATCGGCTTCTCGCAGCTGAAGCCTGAATTCGAGAGGGCCGGCGCCGTGGTCATCGGGCTGTCCCCCGATAGCGTCAAGAAACACGACAAATTCAAGGCGAAGTACGATCTCACCGTCGACCTCGTCGCCGACGAGGAGCGCAAGGTGATCGAGGCCTACCATCTGTGGGTCGAGAAGACCATGTATGGCCGCAAATATATGGGCGTCGAGCGCGCCACCTTCCTGATCGGCAAGGACGGCCGCATCGCCCGCATCTGGCGACAGGTGCGGGTCAAGGGCCATGCCGAAGAGGTGCTGGAAGCGGCGCGCGCTCTTTGAGCCAGCCGAAAGCACCACCCACCGCATCTGCCGGCCGCTTCCTTTCCCCACTGCAACCTGCGACGCGCAATGCGTGAATTGGTTACGCGAGCATCGCGGCCAGCAAAGCTTTGTTAACCCTAATAATGTGTAATCCCGGGCGGTCGTTGGAGTCGTAACGAAAGCTTTGGTCCCGTGAAACCAACCGGTCAGTCAGCGGTCTTCGGCAGGCGCAAAGAGCCCCATACGGTCATTATCGCCAGGGGCAACGAGATCAGGCATTTCACCATTCGCCCCTGGCTTGCCGCATTCATCGGGTCGGCGCTTGCGGCGATCGCCATCGGTTACCTGCTCGCAACTTCCTATCTGGTGCTGCGCGACGACCTGATCGGCGCCACGACGGCAAGGCAGGCGCGTATGCAGCAGGCCTATGAGGACCGCATCTCCGCGCTTCGCGCCCAGGTGGACAGGATCACCAGCCGCCAGCTTCTCGACCAGCAGCTCATGGAAACCAAAGTGAGCGAGTTGCTGGCCAGGCAGACCCAGCTCAGCCAGCGCCACGGCCGGCTCGGACCGATCCTGGAACGGGCTGAAAGCGAGGTCGGCGACATACCCGCGGCGGCCGACGCTCCGGCGAAGCCCGACGAGCATGACGAAATCACCGGCAGCCTTTCGCAGGCCCCGACCTACTCCGTCGCTAGCCTGAGCGCCGGCGACACCAGGCCCTTCTCGCTGTGGTCGACACGGTCCGACCCGCTTGACAACGAAACCGCCGCCGATCGCGCCGACAAGCTGTTCGTATCGATCAACGCATCGCTGAAAGCCATCGAGAACCAGCAGCTCACCCGCATCACCACGCTTGCCGACAATGCCTACAAGAACGCCGATGCGATTTCGCAGGCGCTAGAAGCAGCCGGCCTCCCGGTCGATACCGAGCTCGACAAGAACGATGTCGGCGGCCCCTTGGTCCTGCTCGATTCCTCGATGATCTTCGACGGCAAAGTCAAGGAGTTGGATGAGGCTCTTGATGCGCTTGATCAAGTCAAGAAGGAAGCGCGCAAGCTGCCGCTCACCAATCCCGCTCCAGGTCGCGCCGTCACCAGTCCGTTCGGCGTGCGCACCGACCCGATCCTCGGCACGGCCGCCTTGCACACGGGGATGGATTTCAGGGCGCCGATCGGCATGCCGGCCAAGGTCACGACGCCGGCGGCCGTGACCTTGGCCGGCTGGAACGGCGGCTACGGACGCATGGTCGAGGTCGACCACGGCAACGGTTTTTCCACGCGCTACGGGCATTTGAGTGAAATCGATGTCACCGTCGGCCAAAAGCTCGCCGCCGGCGACGTGATCGGCAAGACGGGCAGCAGCGGCCGCTCGACCGGCCCGCATCTCCACTATGAAGTGCGCCACAACGGCGAGGCGGTCGACCCGCTGCGGTTCCTCGCCGTCGGCAAGAAGGTCGCGCAATACCTTTAGCGCGTCCGTCCGCCGCGCGCCGGAGACCCCTCGAATCTACCCGCAATTTGATTGCATGAACGCGTCGCGATTGACTCGGCCCAAGTTGTAGGATGATATGTATCACCCTACCGCCTGATGCCGATTGCACCGCCGATGACCATTCACAGCCTGTCGCCGGAGATTATCGACGCCCTCGAAGGCGCCGTCGGACGGAACGGCCTGACCGCCGAGCCCGCGGGAATGGCGAAGTATCTTGGCGATTGGGCGGGCGACCATCATGGCGGCGCCCTTGCGGTCCTGCGACCCGGCTCGGTCGCCGAGGTGCAGGCATTGATGCGCCTTTGCAGCGAGCTCGGCCTCGGCGTCATTCCGCAAGGCGGCAACACCGGGCTGGTCTCGGGTGCGATCGATACGAAGGACGCCGGCCGGGTCGTCATCAGCCTGGAGCGACTGAACACCATCCGCCGGATCGATCCTGAGAACTTCACACTGCAAGCCGACGCAGGCTGCGTGCTGCAGACGATCAAGGACGCGAGCGAGGCACAGGACTGCCTGTTTCCGCTGGCGCTCGGCGCGCAAGGCAGTTGCCAGATCGGCGGCAATGCCGCGACCAATGCCGGCGGCGTCAACGTGCTGCGCTACGGCATGGCGCGCGACCTGATCCTCGGACTGGAAGTCGTGCTTGCGGATGGCGAGTTGTGGAACGGGTTCTCCGGGCTGCGCAAGAACAACAGCGGCTATGACCTGAAGCAGCTTTTCATCGGCTCGGAGGGCACGCTCGGCATCATCACCGGCGTCGAGGTCAAGCTGTTCCCGAAGCCCGCGCGGACCGAAACGGCCTATCTCGGTCTCGCCTCGTTCGAGGCGGCCGTCGCGCTGTTCAACAGGGCGCGCCGCGACTGTTGCGACCTCATCTCGGCCTTCGAAATCATCGGCTCGGAATGCATCGAGCTTGCCCGGCTGATCGACCCTGGAATGACCGCGCCGGTCGCGGCCCCCGTGCAGGTGCTGATCGAATTGTCCTCCGGGCCGACCATCGATCTCAACGGCTTGCTGGCCGGCTTCCTTGCCGATGCCATGGAGCGAGGCCTGGTGACCGACGCGGTTCTCGCGACCAGCAACGCGCAGGCGAATGCCTTCTGGGCGATCCGCGAAGGGCTGGTCGAAGGCCAGGCGAAGCGTGGCTATCATGTCCGCACCGATCTCTCGGTGCGCATCTCGGACATCCCTGCCTTGATCGAGCGCGCGCGCCGCTTCGTCGCACTCGAGCATCCCAATTGGATCCCGCTGGCCTACGGCCATGCCGGCGACGGCAACATCCATTTCAATGTGCTGCCGCCGCTCGATCTCGGCACGGCGGAAGCCCGCGCGCGCGGCGCGGAGATCACGGCGGGGCTCTACGACATTGCCGTCGACCTCGGCGGGTCGATCAGCGCCGAGCACGGCATCGGCCGCAGCCGCCGGCGCGAATTCTGGTCCGGACTCACGCCCACACATCGTCGCATGATCGCGGCGCTGAAAACCGCCCTCGACCCAAAGGGGCAGATGAACCCGGGCTGCCTATTGCCCTCGACGGAGACTTCCCCATGAAGCAAAGACTGGCCGCTATCGGCACTGTCGAGACGCTGCCCCACCGGGTCGCTACCTTCCTCAGCCGCGAGATCGAATCCGGCGAGTTGAACCCCGGCGCGCGGCTGCCGACCGAGCAGGAGCTGTCGGAGAAATTCGGCGTCAGCCGCAACGT
>NZ_RZSC01000051.1:12231-17905 GCF_003998155.1 Mesorhizobium sp. M1E.F.Ca.ET.063.01.1.1 | reverse complement strand
GGCCAAAAAGGTCGCCGACCTCTTCGCCGGCTGCGGCAGCTTCGCGCTCAGGCTCGCGGCCAGGTCCGAGGTTCATGCCGTGGAGGGCGACGCGCCGGCGCTTGCGGCGCTCGACCGCGCCTTCCGCTTCGCCAGCGGCCTGAAGCGGGTGACCAGCGAGCGCCGCGACCTCTTCCGTCGGCCGCTGACCTTCAAGGAATTGAATGGCTTCGATGGCCTCGTCTTCGATCCGCCGCGCGCCGGCGCGGAGGACCAGTCGAAGCAGATCGCCCGCTCGGACGTGCCGCTGGTCGCGGCCGTGTCCTGCAATCCGGTGACGCTGGCGCGCGATCTGCGCATCCTCCTCGACGGCGGCTATCAGTTGAGGAGCGTGACGCCGATCGATCAGTTCCTGTGGTCGCCGCATGTCGAGGCGGTCGCGCTGCTGGAGAAGCCGAGGCGACGCCGGTAGTCCACAACCGGGTCCACAGGACGTTTTGTGAAGCCTCTGTTCTTTCGACGAAATTGCGCCCTAAAGCCGCCTTTTTGCGGGGTCTTAATTTCGCGCTGTAGGGAAACATTCCTGCCTCCCCGGCGTTAATGTTTCGAACGGATGGCGGACAACGGACGGCGGATTGCGATGCAAACGCTTCAGAAATTCATCGGCTTCATCGTCGTTCTCATCGTACTGACCGTCGCGTCCGCGACGGGAGTGTTTGCGCAAGAGCAAAAACGCCTCGCCTTCGTCATCGGCAACGCCGCGTATTCGTCAGGCGAACTGGCGACCCCGGCGAATGACGCCGGGCTGATCGGACAGACCTTGCAAGCGGCCGGGTTCGACGTGGTCGGGGCGCGCGATGTCGACCAGGAATCGCTGCGCGGCGCCTTCCGCGATTTCCTTGCCAAGGTTTCGGCCGCCGGCCCCGACGCGGTCGTTTTCGTCTACCTTGCCGGCCACGGCGCCCAGTTCGAAGGCGAGAACTATTTCCTGCCGGTCGACGCCAACATCGCCAATCCCGCCGATGTGCCGATCCAGGCCATTCGGGTCTCCGACCTCACCCAGCCGCTTGCCGCGCTGCCGACGAAGGTCAACATCGTGGTGCTTGACGCGGCGCGGCCGAATGCCTTCCCGCAGACGAAACAGCCGCTGGCCGGCGGCCTCGCGCTGGTCGATCCCGACCCGAACATGCTGATTGCCTTCAATGCCGCGCCGGGTACCGTCGCGCCGGAGGGCAAGGGACCTTACGGCGCCTATGCCCAGGCACTGGCCGAGATGATGCGCGAGGGCGGCCTGCCGCTCGAGGATGTGTTCGACCGCACGCGCCTGCGCGTCAACGAGGTGACGGAAGGCGCCGAGGTGCCTTGGGACGCCTCGAAGATCAGCGCGCCCTTCGTCTTCTTCGACCGCGCGCCGGATGCGCCGGCACCCAAGGTTTCCGAGGCCGAATCCCAAGCCAACCGGACAAGGGAAATTCGCGACTTTGATGCCCGCGACGCCTATGTCGCGGCGCTCGACCGCGATACGCTGCGCGGCTACCAGGATTTCCTGGTCGCTTATCCGCACGATCCGATGGCCAAGCGGGTGCGCGCCATCATCGCCGCGCGGCGGGAGGCGATCACCTGGCGTGAAACCTGGATGGAGGACACGCCGGAAGCCTACTGGTCCTACCTCGAGCGCTATCCGCACGGGCCGCATGCCTGGGACGCGCGGCGCCGGCTGAGACATTTCGATGCCGAGCTCGAGCCGCCGCCAAGCTTCACCGTCATCATCCACGATGTGCCACCGCCACCGGCGGAGGAGATCGTCTATGTCGATCGCCCGGTGCTCTATTTCGACGACCCCGATTTCGACTTCGAACCGCCGCCGCCGGTCACAATCATCTTCCTGCCGCCACCGCCGCCGGATTTCATCGTGCTGCCGCCGCCGCGGCCGCCGGTCGAGGTCTTTGTTTTGCCGGTGCCGGTCTTCGTGCCCGTGCCCGTATGGGTCAGGCCGCCGCATGACATCGTGCCGCCGCGGGACAACATCATCTTCAACAACATCCACAACGCGACGGTCATAAATAACACGGTGATCAACAACGAGATCACCAATCAGGCCGTACAGCCAAGCGGCAATGCCGAGGGCGGCCTCACCACTCGCCAGAAAATGACTGGAGCTGCCGTCGGCACCGGTGCGGCGCTGGCGGCCAGGGTCGCGCTACCGCCGGTGCTGAAAAAGAGGGCGGCCGCGACCGGTCGCGCCCAGTTCAATCAGGAGCAGAGCGGCTTGCCGCTGAAGCCCGGCCAGCGCGCTATCCAGGGTCAGCAGCCTGGTGCCACGACTCCGCTGTCGGAAACCCAGTCCAAAACCCGCAAGCTCTCAACCGACCACGCCTTGCCGGGAGCCGATGGCAAAACGCTGCCGCTCGTCAACGGCAAACCGGTGCTCGACGGCCGGAATTTGCCAGGCAACAAGTCCAGGAAGCAGTTCGGCAAGCAAGGCATTGTAGGCGGCAACCAGGAGGCGACGGGAAATCCCGGCGCCGCGACCGGAGAGCAGGGCAGCGGTCAGCAGAAGGGCAAGAAATTGCGCAGGCTGCCCACCGTCAACGGCATGCCGGCCGACAATGGCCAGAGCGCCCAGCAGAGATTCGGGAAGAACAATCCGAACATACCGTCCGGCAAACCCAAGAAGCTGACGCGCAGGGATTTGTCCGCCGGCCAGTCCATTGTCGAACCGGGCGATCAGGGCTCGGCCAACCGCGACAATAAGAGCAGGAAGTTCCGCAGACTGCCGACCGTCAACGGCGAGCCGGCCGACAATGGGCCGAGCGTGCAGAAGCGGCTTAGGAGGAACAATCCGGACATGTTCTTCGACCAGAGCCAGGGCTCGGTCGACGGGAACGTGAAGAACAGGAAGTTCCGCAGGCTGCCGACCGTCAACGGTGAGCCGGCCGACAACGGGCCGAGCATTCAGAAGCGGCTAAGGAGGAACAATCCGTCCGTGTTCTCCGACGAAAATCAGGGCTCGGCCGGCGGGAACGACCGGAGCAGGAAGTTCCGCAGGCTGCAGAACGAAGAAGGTTCCGGCGGCGCGGGGGTCGACGTCCAGCGCAACTTCAAGGTCAACAGGCCGAACGAGAATGCGCAGCGCCAGTTCAGGCAGGAAAGGCCGAGCGAGCAGATGCTCCGGCCGCAAAGATCAGAGCCGAAGCCGGAATTCCGCGCCCAGCCGAGACCACAGATGCAAGAGCGGCGTCTCCCGCAGCAGCAGCCGCAGCCGCAGCAGCAGTTCAAGAAGAAACCGTCTTGCGGACAGGAGGGCGAACCGGCCTGCAAGCAGTAGGCTGTCGCGGCGGGGAGCAGTGCCAGGAAAAGTGTGTAATGGTTTCCGCCGCCAATTGCGCGATAGCAGCCCTCGAAAGCGTACAGTTCCGGCAGGCCGCTCAGTCCACGAGCCCGGCGGCATTCGTCAGGTTTTCGGCGTGCCGCCGCGCTGGTTGATCGACACCCAGATGTTCGGGTTCTGCTGCGACTGGCGTTTCAGGAAATAATAGCCGGTCGCGTTCCAGGGCCGGACTTCGTCGACCAGATTGTCGAGGACGAGATCGCCCTTGTCGGTCTTCACCGTCAGGATCGTGTGCCCTTCATTGTTCAGGTCGCGCACCACCGTCATCAGCAGCGCTTGCCGCGGAAATCCTGCCTCCAGGAGAAGCTTGCGCTTGTAGAGCGCGTAGATCTTGCAGTCGCCCTTGCCATCCACCGGATAGTCCCAGTGGTCCATCATCGTGCCCCAGTGATCGTAGTTGCTGACGGGCTTGATGGCGCGGTTCGCCTTCTGGTTTATGCGCTTGAGGGTGCGCATGTTCTGCGCGGTCAGCTTGACGTTCGCGGCCTGCAGGGCAGGCACCTTGCACTCTTTCGGCCGGCGATGGCAGAAATCGAGCCAGCCGTAGGGAACGCTGGTGCGCCCTCCAACCGAGACGGAGCGAACCCCGTCCGCGGAGGGCTGCGTCGATGGCCGCTTGAACAAGGTCGACTGCGCCGCCCCCGGGTCGACAGACAGCGACGTGGCGCCGATCAACGAGAAAAGGCCAAGGAGGAAAGAAGAGGTCAGGACGCCAAGGGAACGCTGCACTGCCAACACCACCGCAACGAGAAGATTGCTGCCAAGTTAATGCGGAAACGGCGGCCCAAGCAATTGAACATTTAATAATTTGCTAACACGATCGTGTTCGCATCCGGCGGGTAGCTACGCCTCTTGCACGCCACTATGCCCCGCAGCCCGAGCAGCTTTGATGAGTTTGCGGTCGAAGGTCGCAAACCCCGAGCAATGCGCAGACTTGCCGAGATGCAGCGCATCCGCGAAGTCCATCCCTGCCTCAGCCAGGTCAAGCGCGGAGGAGACAAGCGCGGCCTCTTCCATCTCCACTGTGGAAAGCCCGCCGAACGCCCGCAGCGCCCTGACGACTTCGGCCTGGCCGTAGCCATAGGCGCTGCGCAGCACCCACTCAGCCTCCAGGATCACGGTGACGGCGACAAACACAGCTTGACCATCGATCAGCCGCCGGGATCCCGGGGACTGTTCGGGATGGTCGTTCGTCAGGTATCTGACGACAAGGTTGGTATCAATCGCGAGCATGGCGCCGCCGCGCTTCAGCAAGGACGCTCGCGTCCATCTCTTCCAGTGTCTTCGGCTTGCCGCTGTGCGGCAGCACACCAAACACGTCTTCCGGCCGCGTCGGGGTAAAGGCCGGCGCTGGTTTCAGAAGAACACCCTCGGGTGTGTCTTCGACCTGCAGACGCGTGCCGGCGCCCCAGTCCCTCCGTTTCCGGATCGCGCTGGGGAGGATCACTTGTCCCTTGGTCGAGACGGTGGTTATGAGTTTTTCGGCACCAGCCATCGTAAGCTTACCGTGTGTAAGACAAAGGTAAGATACTCTAGCTGCGGGTGCTGTTCAAGCCTGCCGGATTGAGCGTCCTCAAACCCTTGTGCCGCCCACCGTCATCTGGTTCATCCTCAGATGCGGCTGGCCGACGCCGACCGGCACGCCCTGTCCGGCCTTGCCGCACATGCCGATGCCGTTGTCGAGCTTCATGTCGTTGCCGACCATGCTGACGCGGTGCATGGCGTCGGGGCCGTTGCCGATCAGCATCGCGCCCTTGATCGGCTGCGTCACCTTGCCGTTCTCGATCAAATAGGCCTCGGTGCAGCCGAACACGAATTTGCCCGAGGTGATGTCGACCTGGCCGCCGCCGAAGGAGACGGCGTAGATGCCGTTCTTGACCGAGGCGATGATCTCTTCCGGCGGCGTGTCGCCCGAGGTCATGTAGGTGTTGGTCATGCGCGGCATCGGCTGATGCGCATAACCCTCGCGCCGGCCGTTGCCGGTCGCCTTCATGCCCATCAGGCGGGCGTTCTGGCGGTCCTGCATGTAGCCGACCAGTATGCCGTCTTCGATCAGCACGTTGCGCGCCGAAGGCGTGCCTTCGTCGTCGACGGTCAGCGAGCCGCGCCGCTCGGCGATCGTGCCGTCATCGACCACGGTGACACCCTTTGCCGCAACCTGCTGGCCCATCAGGCCGGCAAAGGCCGACGTCTTCTTGCGGTTGAAGTCGCCTTCCAGCCCGTGGCCGACCGCCTCGTGCAGCATCACGCCCGGCCAGCCGCTGGAAAGCACGATATCGAAGGTACCGGCGGGCGCTGGAATCG
>NZ_RZSC01000051.1:0-12221 GCF_003998155.1 Mesorhizobium sp. M1E.F.Ca.ET.063.01.1.1 | reverse complement strand
GCTTCCAGCTTTCCTCGGTCAGGAACTCGCCAAAACTCTTGCGGCCGCCCATGCCGTAGGAGCCGCTCTCCTGGCGATCGCCATCGCCGACCACCACCGAGACGTTGACCCTGACCAGCGGGCGGATGTCGCGCACCATCTGGCCGTCGCCGCGCACGATCTCGACATGCTGCCAGGAGGCGGCGAGCGAGGCAGTCACCTGGCGCACGCGAGGATCGGCGGCGCGCAGCCAGGCGTCGATCTCCTGCAAAAGCTTCGCCTTGGCCTCGAAGGAAGGCGAGGGGATGGGGTTCTCATCGCCATAGAGGTGGCGGTTGGTACGGGCGGGCGCGGCGGCGAGTGTTCCGGAATAGCCGCCCTTGACCGCCGAGACGGCGTCGGCCGCGCGCAGCAGCGAGGCTTCGGAAAGATCGCTTGAATGGGCGTAGCCGCTGGCCTCGCCTGCGACGGCGCGTAAGCCGAAACCCTGGTCGGTGTTGAAATTGGCCGTCTTCAGCCGGCCGTTGTCGAACATCAGCGCTTCGCTCTCGCTGTATTCGAGGAAAAGCTCGCCGTCGTCGGCGCCTTTGATTGTGTCGGCGACGATCTCTTTGACGCGATCGTCGGAAATGTCGAATTGGCCGATCAGGCTGTTCATGGCGCGGGCCCTTCAATGAACGGTTTTACGGGATGTAGGCGCCAAGGCGCCGTTCGGCAATCTTTACAGGAGACCCTAAGTCAGGCGCCGCGCCATCACGATTTCGTCGATCTCTCGGCCTTCATGAAGAAGGGCGGCAGGTATGCAGCCGATTTCGTGAAAACCTTCGCGTTGATAGAATCGCATTGCAGCCGGATTTTCCGCGCTTACCGCCAACTCGACCTGCCGGATGCCCAATGCGCGAGCGTGATCGAGTAAAAGATCCAGCATCGCGACGGCGTGTCCGCGGCCGCGCTCGCTGTCGCGCAGATAGACCATGACGATGGTGGCGCGATGCGCCATCTTGCTGGCCTGCTGCCCGCATCAGGCCCATGATGCCGACAGGCTCATCGCCGCTAAGGCTGACGACAACCGGGTTGCTCGCCAGGCGACGCCGCCATTCCTCGTCCGGCAGCTTTTCCCAATCCGCAAGGCTGCTGGCGAAGGCCTTGGGACAGACACGCAAGGCCTCCAGGCGAATTCGCTTGAAGATCTCGTAATCGGCCGGATCAAGCAGTTTTAGAGCCAAGCAGGCGGGGCTCAGGGGAGCGCCGCGAAGCCCTCGGCGAATCCCTTGAGATCGACGGGAATGCCGATGCCTTCCTCTGGCGTCTGGAAGACGATGAAGGTGGCCGACGTGCCGCTCTTCAGCGTGTCGAGCAGCGGCTTCTCCAGGATCACCTCGGCATAGCAGCCGTCTTGGAAGCAGCGCACGAAATAGGCGCGGCCGATATCCTTGCCGTCGACATTGAGGCCAAGCCCGTTAGGCAAGAGCACGCCGAGTGGCGCCAGCACCCGCAGAATCTCGGCCTTGTTGTCCGCCGTGCGCAGCACGACCACCGAAAGCCCCATTTCCGGACGGTCCTCGGCGACGACATTCTGCATCATCACGCATTGCTCGGAAGTCGCGCCGGCCGGCGTGTCGCAAATGATCGACCACGCGCCATGCGTCGACTTGACCGTGCCGCTGGGCGGCGCGGCCGTCTGAGGTGCCGCGGCGTTGGCCGCGCCGGTCAGGCTGGCGCCAAGCAAGGCGGCAAGGAAGACGACCTTCGTCAGGGGTCTCGAAAGCCAGGAAGTCATGACGGCTCCATTGCGAATCACGGCACTTTAAGCCGCGCCAAGGCCAAGTAAAGGACGAGACCGTCGCCGGCCCGTCCCGATACCGGCAATTACGCGCTTTTCCAGAGCAAATTCGCCCGAATTGCGACCGTCCCGTGCGTGGCGCGGCGATGGCTGAGGATGCCCCTCGGGTTGCGCGCAAAAATGCCGCACGGTTTCGCCCGCTCCTTCCTTGCGGAGGGAAATAGAGTATGGTTTGAACCACCTTAGGACAGACCGGGATTCCCAATCCCGGCGTCGTTCGTTATTGGTGCGATCCAATCGCAGGAAGTGGGAGACGAGAGGGCGATGAGAAAATTCATGGCAGGCGCCAGGTTTCTGGCAGGTGCTGCGGCCGCGGGCGCGCTCCTCTCCGGCACATCCGCCCACGCGGATCAGCCTAAGCCATGGGAGACCAGCTTCCAGGCGCCCGCGACCGATATGATGCGGCAGATCGAATGGTTCGGGAACTACACCTTCGCCTTCATCGTGGTGATCACCCTTCTGGTGCTGTTTCTGCTGGCCTATTGCATCCTGCGGTTCCGCGCGAGCGCCAACCCTGTGCCTTCGAGGACCAGCCACAACACGCTGATCGAGGTGATCTGGACTGTCGGGCCGGTCGTCGTGCTGTTGCTCATCGCTATTCCCTCGTTCCAGTTGCTCACCGCGCAGTACACGCCGCCGGAAGAAGCCAAGCTCACCGTCAAGGCGACCGGCAACCAGTGGAATTGGGATTACGAATACCAGGTCGACAAGAGCTTCTCCTTCAACTCGGCGGTTCTTCAGGACGCTGACCGCGCCAAGGCCGGCAAGGAAGACCGCAACCTCTATCCGCGCCTGCTCGCCGTCGACAACGAACTGGTGGTGCCGGTCAACACCACGACCCGCGTGCTGATCACGGCCACCGACGTCATTCACTCCTTCGCGGTGCCGTCCTTCGGCATCAAGATGGACGCCGTGCCCGGCCGCACCAACGAGACCTGGTTCAAGGCGGAGAAGGAGGGCCTCTACTACGGCCAGTGCTCGCAGCTCTGCGGCAAGGATCACGCCTTCATGCCGATCGCGATTCGCGTCGTGTCCGACGCGCAGTTCAAGACCTGGCTGGAGACGGCCAAGACCGATGTGCCCGCCGCCAACAAGGCGCTGACGGCAGAGATCGATGGTACCAACAAGGTAGCGGCCGCCGGCAACTGATGCCGCGGGTTAGCAAGAATTAGGGAACGGAGCGGAATATGGCAGAGGCTGCAGCTCACGACCACCACGACCACAGGCCGCATGGCTGGGTCCGCTGGGTGTACTCGACCAACCACAAGGACATCGGCACGCTCTACCTGATCTTCGCGATCATCGCCGGCATTATCGGCGGCGCGCTTTCGGTCGCCATCCGCATGGAGCTGCAGGAGCCGGGCATCCAGATCTTCAGCGGTCTGGCGCAGATGGTCTACGGCATGCAGGGCGATGCCGCCATCGACGGCGGCAAGAGCATGTACAATGCCTTCGGCGCCGCGCACGGCCTGATCATGATCTTCTTCATGGTGATGCCAGCCCTGATCGGCGGCTTCGCCAACTGGATGGTGCCGATCATGATCGGCGCGCCGGACATGGCCTTCCCGCGCATGAACAACATCTCTTTCTGGCTTCTGCCTCCGGCCTTCCTGCTGCTGCTCAGCTCGATGTTCGTGCCGAGCTCGCCCGGCGCCTTCGGCCCCGGCGGCGGCTGGACGATCTATCCGCCGCTGTCGACGGCCGGATCGCCGGGCCCTGCGATGGACCTTGCGATTCTCGCGATCCACATCGCCGGCGCCTCCTCGATCCTCGGCGCCATCAACTTCATCACCACCATCTTCAACATGCGCGCGCCTGGCATGACGATGCACAAGATGCCGCTGTTCGCCTGGGCGGTGCTGATCACGGCCTTCCTGCTGCTGCTCTCGCTGCCGGTTCTGGCTGGTGGCATCACCATGCTTCTCACCGACCGCAACTTCGGCACCTCCTTCTTCGTGCCGGACAATGGCGGCGATCCGCTGCTCTTCCAGCACCTGTTCTGGTTCTTCGGTCATCCGGAGGTCTACATCCTGATCCTGCCCGGCTTCGGCATCATCAGCCACATCGTCTCGACCTTCTCGAAGAAGCCGGTCTTCGGCTATCTCGGCATGGCTTACGCCATGGTCGCGATCGGCGCCGTCGGCTTCATCGTCTGGGCGCACCATATGTACACGACCGGTCTGTCGCTCGACACGCAGCGCTATTTCGTGTTCGCCACCATGGTCATCGCGGTGCCGACCGGCGTGAAGATCTTCTCGTGGATCGCCACCATGTGGGGCGGCTCGATCTCCTTCAAGCCGCCGATGCTGTGGGCGCTGGGCTTCATCTTCCTGTTCACCATCGGTGGCGTCACCGGCGTCCAACTGGCCAATGCCGGCCTCGACCGCTCTCTGCACGACACCTATTTCGTGATCGCCCACTTCCACTACGTGCTGTCGCTGGGTGCGGTGTTTGCCATCTTCGCCGGCTGGTACTACTGGTTCCCGAAGATGACCGGCTATATGTACTCGCCGGTGATCGCCAACACCCACTTCTGGGTCACCTTCGTCGGCGTCAACCTGATCTTCTTCCCGCAGCACTTCCTCGGCCTCGCCGGCATGCCGCGCCGCACCGTCGACTATCCGGATGCGTTCGCCGGCTGGAACATGGTCTCGTCCTACGGCTCCTACATCGCGGCCGTCGGCGTTGCGATCTTCCTCTACGGCGTGTTCGAGGCCTTCCAGAAGAAGCGTGTCGCCGGCGCCAATCCGTGGGGCGAGGGTGCCACCACGCTCGAATGGCAGCTGCCTTCGCCGCCGCCGTTCCACCAGTGGGAACAGCTGCCGAAGATCAAGTAAAGGCAGCTTCCCGATGCATGCGAGGCCGCCGGTGAGCCGGCGGTCTTGGCCAACGGAATGATGGACTTTAGGTACGCATGGCTCTTGCCGACCACAAATTGATGGAGGAAGCGGGCTTTCGCATGTCGGAAGCGACCGCGGGCGATTTCTTCGCCCTCCTGAAGCCGCGCGTCATGTCGCTGGTCGTCTTCACGGCCTTTGTCGGCATGGTCGCGGCGCCCGTCGCCATCAATCCGCTGCTGGCGGTGATCGCCATCCTGTCGATTGCGATTGGAGCCGGCGCCTCCGGCGCGCTCAACATGTGGTACGATGCCGATATCGACGCGGTGATGACCAGGACGGCCGGCCGCCCGGTGCCGGCCGGCCGCGTCACGCCCGGCGAGGCGCTGAGCTTCGGCCTCGTGCTCTCCGTGCTGTCGGTGATGACGCTGGGCGTGCTGGTCAACTGGCTGTCGGCGGCGCTGCTCGCCTTCACCATATTCTTCTATGCCGTCATCTATACGATGTGGCTGAAGCGCTGGACGCCGCAGAACATCGTCATCGGCGGCGCGGCCGGCGCCATCCCGCCGGTGATCGGCTGGGCTGCTGTGACCGGATCGGTCAGCCTCGAAAGCCTGATCCTGTTCCTGATCATCTTCCTCTGGACGCCACCGCATTTCTGGGCGCTGGCGCTGTTCAAGTCGGACGACTATGCCCGCGCGGGTATCCCGATGATGCCGAACGTCGCCGGCCATGCCTCGACCCGCCGCCAGATCTTTGCCTATGCGCTGATCCTGGCGCCGGTCGGCGTGCTGCCCTGGGGACTCGGCTACACCACCGTCGCTTATGGCGCGGTTTCCATCCTGCTCGGCCTGGGCTTCATCTGGTATGCCTGGAAGGTGCTGGGCATGAGCGACGATGACCGCGCTATGAAGCCGGCCAAGGCGCTGTTCGGCTATTCGCTGCTCTATCTGTTCGCCATCTTCGCCGCCTATCTCGTCGACAGCGTGGTCGGGCGCGCCCTCGTCTTGGGGGGAGCATGATCGTGGCCGACAAGAACCTCGAACTGGTCGCCTTGACCGAGCGTCAGCGGAAGGCGCGGCGCAACCGTTCCGTCGCCATCGGCGTGGCGCTGGCCGCGCTCGTCGTCATCTTCTACGTCGCCACCATCGTGAAGTTCGGCCACCATGCTGCCGGCCTGACGCCGACGAACTTGATGTGAGGCGGCGATGAGCGGCGAGATCATCACCAGGCACGGCAGGAAGAACAGCAACCGCATCGTCGTGGCGGTCTGCCTTGCCTTCTTCACCGGCATGGTCGGCATGGCCTACGCGGCGGTGCCGCTTTACAAGATGTTCTGCCAGGCCACCGGCTATGGCGGCACGACGCAACGCGCCGAGAAGCAGTATGCCGGCCGCGTGCTTGACCGCGACATCGCCATCCGCTTCGACGCCAATACCAACGGCATTCCGTGGCAGTTCGAGCCCGTCGCGCGCCAGGTCACCATCAAGATCGGCGAGACGACGCAGGCGCATTACAGCGCGACCAACAAGTTCGATCGCCCCATCACCGGTCGCGCCTCCTTCAACGTGCAGCCGGAAATGGCCGGCGCCTATTTCAACAAGGTGGAGTGCTTCTGCTTCACCGACACGACGCTGAAGCCCGGCGAGACGCTGGACATGCCGGTCGTGTTCTATGTCGATCCAGACATCGTCAACGTGCCGGAACTGAAGGACTTGAAGACCATCACCTTGTCCTACACGATGTTCCCGGTCGAAAAGAAACAGCCGGTCGCGTCGTCCGCGCCGGCCGCTGGCAGCAGCAACAAAGTTCCAGATTCCGAAGCAAGCCTCGGGGGTTGATATGGCAGACGCGCACGCAAAACCGAACCACGACTACCATCTCGTCAATCCGAGCCCCTGGCCTTTCCTGGGCTCGATCGGCGCGCTGGTGACCGCCGTCGGCGGCGTCTGCCTGATGCGGTATCTCAAGGCCGACACCTTCCCGGTCTTCGGCCATAACATCGCCAATCCGTGGCTGTTCTTCATCGGCCTCATCATCGTGCTCTACACGATGTTCGCCTGGTGGTCGGACACCATCAAGGAGGCGCATGAGGGCTACCACACGCGCGTCGTGTCGCTGCACCTGCGCTACGGCATGATCATGTTCATCGCCTCCGAGGTGATGTTCTTCGTCGCCTGGTTCTGGGCCTTCTTCGATGCCAGCCTGTTCCCGGGCGAGGCGGCGCAATATGCCCGCACCACCTTCACCGGCGGAGTGTGGCCGCCGAAGGGCCTCGAGGTCCTCGATCCCTTCCATCTGCCGCTCTACAATACCATCATCCTGCTCACGTCGGGCACGACGGTAACCTGGGCGCACCACGCGCTGCTGCACGGCGATCGCAAGGGTCTGATCAACGGCCTGGCGCTGACCGTCGGCCTCGGCATGCTGTTCACCATGGTGCAGGCCTACGAGTACATGCACGCGCCCTTCGCGTTCAAGGACTCGATCTACGGCGCCACTTTCTTCATGGCGACGGGCTTCCATGGCTTTCACGTCATCATCGGCACCATCTTCCTGCTCGTCTGCCTGGTGCGCGCGATGCGGGGCGACTTCACCCCGAAGCAGCATTTCGGCTTCGAGGCGGCCGCCTGGTATTGGCACTTCGTCGACGTGGTCTGGCTGTTCCTGTTCAGCTGCATCTATGTTTGGGCTTCGAATGGGGCGTTGATCGAAGCTCACTGATCTGGGCAATCCAAGGAAAAGTGCGTTAGCGGTTTTCCGTCCTGAATTGCTTCAACGATCGAGGCTTCCCGAATTCCAGAAGGCGGCTGCGGCGACGTGGCCGCCTTATCTTTTTGAGCGAAAGGGTCTACGGTGCTGACATGAGCGAAGACAAGGCGATCTGGCCACCCATCGACCCGGTTTCGGCCGGCCTGCATGGTCGCTGCCCGCGCTGCGGCGAGGGCAAGCTGTTCTCCGGGTTCCTCACCGTCGGCAAGCGCTGCCACAATTGCGGCCTCGACTATTCCTTCGCCGATGCCGGCGACGGTCCGGCTGTGTTCGTCATCCTGATCATCGGCTTCATCGTCGTCGGCCTGGCGCTGTGGATGGAGGTGACGCTCAGCCCGCCGCTCTGGCTGCATTTCATATTGTGGATCCCGCTGGCTCTGGTGCTTTGCCTGACGGCGCTGCGCCTGATCAAGGGCGTGCTGATCACCATGCAATACAGCAAAAAGGCTTCCGAAGGCAGGCTGGACGCCGGTCAATGAGCGGTGCAACCGGCTCGACTGCCGGCCGTCCGCGGCCGCGCAAGGCGTTGCTGCTTGGGCTCGGCCTTGTCCTATTCGCCATTCTCGTAGGGCTCGGCACCTGGCAGGTCCAGCGCCTGCACTGGAAGGAAGGGCTGCTCGAGACCATCGACAGGCGCATCCATGCAGCACCCTTGCCGCTGGCGGATGTCGAAAAGGAATTCGCCGCCACCCATGATGTCGACTACACCCCGGTGACGGTGAGCGGCACCTTCCTGCACCAGGGCGAGCGGCATTTCTTCTCCACCTGGGAAGGCGATACCGGCTTCAACGTCTACACACCCTTGCGGCTCGACGACGGCCGCTTCGTGCTCGTCAATCGCGGCTTCGTTCCCTACGATCTCAAGGATCCGGCCAAACGCCGGCATGGCGAGGTCGCCGGCACGGTGACCGTGACCGGGCTTGCCCGCAATCCGCTGCCGGAAAAACCCTCGATGATGCTGCCCGACAACGATGTCGCCAAGAACATCTTCTACTGGAAGGACCGCGACGTCATGGCCGCCAGCGCCGGCCTTCCGGCAGGCGCCGTGCTGGTACCGTTCTTCATCGATGCCGACAAGGCGCCGAATCCCGGCGGCCTGCCGGTTGGCGGCGTCACCATCATCGATCTGCCGAACAATCATTTGCAGTATGCCGTCACCTGGTATGGCCTGGCGGCCACCCTTGCGGCCGTGCTGATCCTCAGGCTTCGTCGCCCGCCGAAAGAAGGGTGAACGCCGCCGCTCTTGACAGGGCAGGGGTGCACGCCTCATTTCGCCTCCAGCTTTCCGACTGAACCGGCTCGTTTTGATGATTGAGAAAAAGCCACCGCTGACGATCAGGCTCTGCCAGCCGCGCGGCTTTTGCGCCGGCGTCGACCGCGCCATCCAGATCGTCGTGCTGGCGCTGAAGAAATACGGCGCGCCGGTCTATGTCCGCCACGAAATCGTGCACAACCGCTATGTCGTCGAGGGGCTGCAAAGCCTGGGCGCGGTGTTCATCGAGGAACTGTCCGAGATTCCGCCCGAGCATCGGAAGTCGCCCGTCGTCTTTTCCGCGCATGGCGTGCCGAAATCGGTGCCGGCCGACGCCGAGGCGCGCGACCTCTTCTATCTCGACGCCACCTGTCCGCTGGTGTCGAAGGTGCACAAGCAGGCGATGCGCCACCAGCGGCTCGGCCGCCACGTGCTGCTGATCGGTCATGCCGGCCACCCGGAAGTGATCGGCACGATGGGCCAGTTGCCGGACGGCGCGGTCACCTTGATCGAGACCGAGGCGGATGCCGCGCGCTTCGTGCCGGCGGACCCGGCGGCGCTTGGCTTCGTCACCCAGACCACGCTGTCGGTCGAGGATACGGCCGGCATCATCCGGGCGCTTGAGCAGCGGTTTCCCGAATTGCACGCTGCTGCTGCCGAATCGATCTGCTATGCCACCACCAACCGCCAGGAAGCGGTGAAGGAAACGGCCGCCGGCGCCGACCTTTTCCTCATCGTCGGCGCTCCCAACTCGTCCAACTCGCGGCGGCTTGTCGAAGTGGCGGAGCGGGCCGGCGCCCGCATGTCGCTTCTCGTGCAGCGGGCTTCCGAAATTCCGTGGGATGAGATCGGCGGGATTTCGACGCTCGGTCTGTCGGCCGGCGCTTCGGCGCCGGAAATCATCGTCGACGAGATCATCGACGCGTTCCGGCAACGCTTCGACGTCACCATCGATCTGGCCATTACAGCCACGGAAACGGAGGATTTTCCGGTGATGCGGGTGTTGCGCGATGTCGAACTGACGGCGGCCGACATGGCCTTCGTCAACGGAGCCGCGTGAACCCAGATGGCCGTCTACACCGACGTCAACGAAGGCGAGCTCACCACCTTCCTGAAAGCCTATCCGGTGGGCGAGCTCCTGTCCTACAAGGGCATCGCCGAGGGCACCGAGAATACGAATTTCCTGGTCCATGCCTCCACCGGCTCCTACATCCTGACGCTCTACGAGAAGCGCGTCGACAAGGACGATCTGCCGTTCTTCCTCGGCCTGATGGGCCATCTCGCGCGAAAGGGCATTTCCTGCCCGCTTCCGGTCACCGCGCATGACGGCACCGTCATCGGCATGCTCGCCGGCCGCCCCGCCGTCATCATCACCTTCCTCGAAGGCCTGTCGCTCAGGCGCCCGACGGCGGCCCATTGCGGCGAGGTCGGCAAGGCGCTGGCTGCGCTCCATCTCGCCGGCCGGAATTTTCCGATGAAGCGGCCGAACGCGCTTGCCATCGACGGCTGGCGCAAGCTCTGGGCCGCGTCGCGCGCCCGCGCCGACGAGGTCGAGCCGGGGCTGGCGGCCGAGGTCGATGCCGACTTCCTCGATTTCGAGCGCAACTGGCCGAAAGACCTGCCGCAAGGCATCATCCATGCCGATCTGTTCCCGGACAATGTCTTCTTCCTTGGCGAGAAGCTGTCCGGCCTGATCGACTTCTATTTCGCCTGCGACGACCTTTACGCCTATGACGTCGCCACCTGCCTCAACGCCTGGTGCTTCGAAAAGGATTTCTCCTTCAACCTCACCAAGGGCACCGCACTCCTTGCCGGCTACCAGTCGGTGCGGCCGCTTGAGGCGGAGGAAAAAGCGGCGCTGCCGATGCTGGCGCGCGGCTCGGCGCTGCGCTTCATGCTGACCAGGCTCTATGACTGGCTGACCGTTCCCGATGGCGGCCTGGTGATGAAACGCGATCCGACCGAATATATCCGCCGCATGCGTTTCCACCGCGCGATCAAGTCTCCATCCGAATACGGACTGACATGAACAAGGAAGTCGAGATCTTCACCGATGGCGCCTGCTCCGGCAATCCCGGGCCTGGCGGCTGGGGCGCCGTGCTGCGCTACAACGGTGTCACCAAGGAGCTGTCGGGCGGCGAGGCCGAGACCACCAACAACCGCATGGAACTGCTTGCCGCCATCACGGCGCTCAACGCGCTGAAGGAGCCCTGCGCGGTCGACCTCTACACCGACAGCAAATACGTCATGGACGGCATCTCCAAATGGATCCATGGCTGGAAGAAGAACGGCTGGAAGACCGGCGACAAGAAGCCGGTCAAGAATGGCGAGCTCTGGCAGGCGCTCGACGAGGCCAACAGGCGCCACAAGGTCACCTGGCACTGGGTGAAGGGCCATGCCGGCCATCCGGAAAACGAGCGCGCCGACGAACTGGCGAGGCAAGGCATGGCGCCGTTCAAGAAAGGGCCGGTCAAACCTGTTGCTGCTTCGCAGCCAAAACAGCCGTCGGTCGCCAAGGCGCGGCGCTCGACCCAGAGCTATTGATCTCCGCTAGAGAACAATTCCAGGAAAAGTGTGAAACGGTTTTCCGTCCGGAATTGCGTCAAAACAAAGAGATAGAATGGTTCTGCGTTCCGTGAAACGCGGAACCGTTCTAGCGGGCCATCTCTCTGACCGGAGGAGTTCCGTCGTGCCGATCGCCTACTACATCACGCATCCCCAGGTTCAGGTCGACGCCAGCATTCCGGTGCCGGAGTGGGGGTTGTCCGATATCGGCAGAGCGAGAGCATCGGCAATGCTCGATCAGCCCTGGGTCGGATCGATCCGGCGTATCGTGTCGTCGGGTGAACGCAAGGCAATCGAAACCGCCGAAATCTTGGCAAGACATCTCCGTCTGGCCGTCGAAGTGAGGGAACGCATGCACGAGAATGACCGGTCGGCAACCGGCTTCCTGCCCCCAACAGAATTCGAAGCGGTCGCTGACCGATTTTTCGCGAACCCGCATGAAAGCATCCGCGGATGGGAGCGAGCTGTCGATGCGCAAAGTCGTATTGTGAGCGAAGTCGAGGCGGCGCTCGCAACCAATGACGGCAACGACATCGCTTTCATCGGCCATGGAGGCGTGGGAACGCTCTTGCTGCTCCATCTCGCCGGACGTGAGATCAGCCGCGAAGCGGATCAACCGGCGGGCGGCGGCAACTATTTCGCCTACGATATCGGCGCGCGACGGATCATCCACGGATGGTTACCGATCGACAGGCCGTCGCTTTGACCCGCCTAGCGGATCGCCAGCGCCGTCGAGAACATGCCGAGCGCGAACACCGTGTGCGAGACGAGGTTGAGCGCGCGCACCAGCATCGGATTGGGCAGTTTGGACGCCGCCCATCCGGCGCCCATGCCGGGCGCCAAAAGGAACCAGCCGGCGCCGACGGTGACGATGCCGAGGATGAAGGCCGGCAGGAAGGTCGGCGCCGCCAGCCAGCCGGCTCCCGCGAGCACCACCAGGATCACGCCATAGAGGATGCCGACGAGATAATGG
>NZ_RZSC01000519.1:0-4334 GCF_003998155.1 Mesorhizobium sp. M1E.F.Ca.ET.063.01.1.1 | reverse complement strand
CCACGAAGCGGCCGCCCAAGGCGAACTGACTTGAAGGCGCCGCAATCCAGTCCCACCTTTTCCTGACGGCGTTTTCGGGGGAGAAAGCTTGGGCAGGATCGACGTGTTCGTGGCGCCGCGACCCAATCCGGCGCTGATCAGGGCAATGACGATCGTCAATCGCATCGTCATGCTGCATGGGGTTCCAGGCTTTCGCGACCTTTTGCCGTTCAACCGGCTCGCCGGCCTGCGCGGCGTCGCCAATGTCCGCCATATCGACTTTCCCGCCGCCGACCAGCAACGGCTGAAGGCCTGCTGCGGCGGGGGCCAAGCGACGTTCATCACGCCCAACCATCCGGAATTCTTCACCGACTGGATGATCGACAAGGAGATCGTCTCGCGCGTCAGCCCGCTTGCCGCGTCCTGGGCCACGCATGGCGTGGTCAACGGCCTCGGTCGGCCGATGCAGAAATTCTGGCTGGCCAACAATCTGATCGCGCAGATCCCCGGCAACAACGACGCGGCCAAGGCGCATTCGGTCGACTGGGCGCTCAAGGGCCATGGCGTCCTGCTCCACCCGGAAGGCGCTGTCGGCTGGCACGGCAATTATGTCGGGCCATTGCTTCCCGGCGCAGTTGAGATGGGGCTGGAGGCTTTGCAGCGCGGCCGCGAGACGAACAAGGATTTCAAGGCCTGGGTTGCTCCGATCGTCTGGAAGCTCGCCTTCACTGGCAATGTCGAGCGGGCGCTCGCCAAGGAATGCGCCTATATCGAGAAAAGCCTGAAGATCGAAGGCGCTGCAAACGGCTCGCTGCCGGAACGCGTCTATCGTATCTATTCGACCCTGTTGTCGCGCGACGAACAGGCCTGCGGTCTGACGGTAGAGGAAGGCGTTCCCTATGCTGTGCGCCAGCAACGAGTTTTGGCCCAGCTCGGACGAGAGCTAGCCGCGACCATTGCTGCCGAGCCGGGTCTGGATATGGCCGAGCTGCTGCGAGAGGCACGCCGCTGGCTGCGCGACGGAAAGGCCGATGCCGACGAGCAGAAACGCGTGCGAAAACTGACCGAAACGATCCAGCGCGTCCAGCGTGTCGGCCGCTGGGCCTTTGCCGCTGCGACGATCACGCAGGAGGAGATCGCCGAGCATCTGAAGCGCGTCCGCAACGACTATTGCAGGGGCTCATTGCGGGACACGATCAACCGCTTCATCCCGCAACCCGCCGGGCCGCGCCGCGCCCATATTCGCATGCCCGAGCCCTTGGCGTTGCATGCTTGTGACAGCTCGCTCGACAAGGCGCTCGCTACATTGCGCTCGCGCATGCAGGAAGCCGTCACGCGGATCGTGACTGAGCTCGACGCCGGCGGCGGCTTCATTTCCTATCCGAATCCCTTCTATCATCGCTGACTTCACATTGGCCCGAGTGATCGGGAGCGGGCCGTCCATGTCGGTTGGAGTGCGGCAGGTTCAATGGCTGTCTATGTCGATGCGGCGATCTGGAAATGGGCCGGCCATCGTTGGTGCCATCTGCTCGCCGACGACACCGCCGAGCTGCACCGCTTCGCCGCCGAGCTCGGCGTCAAGCGCTCGTCCTACCAGGGGCCGCCCAAGACTTCGGCGCCACACTATGACATAACCGGCTTCGAACGCGACCGCGCCGTGCGGCTCGGCGCCGTAGAATGCAGCCGCGAGGAGATCGTCGCGATCTTCCGCCGCGTGCGGGTGCCAAATGGGAAAATAAGACCATGACGCTGACGACATTTCTGGCTTACTGCGGTGCGATAACGCTCGCCGCCGCCACGCCCGGCCCTGCCATGTTCACCGTCATCACCAACGGCGTCTCGCGTGGGTTCGTCCGCGCCTTGGTGGCCGGTGTCGGCGTCGCCGCCGGCGACGCGGTGCTGGTGACCCTGGCGCTGTTGGGTCTCGTGGCACTGGCACAGACCTTCGAATGGGTGTTCCTTGCGCTGAAATATGCGGGCGCCGCCTATCTGGTCTTCCTCGGCATCAGGATGTGGCGATCGGCCGCTACCCATGAAGATGGGGCGCGCACGGCCCAGGCAGGGCTCTTCCGATCGTTTTTCCTCGGGGCCTCGATCGCGCTCGGCAATCCAAAGGCGATCCTTTTCCACGCCTCGATTATGCCGCTGATCCTCGACCTGGACGCCATGACCTTTGCCGACGGGCTGCTGGTGGTCATGGTCGTGATCGGCGTCAACATCGTCACCATGGGGATCTACGCGGCACTTGCCGGGCGGGCTTCGGGCTGGTTCAGGACTCCGCGGCGCATGCGCCTGATGAACAGGTTCGCCGGCGGCGCCATGATCGGTACCGGTGCGCTGATCGTCGCACGCTGACCAGCAAGGCGCAGGGGCGCTTGCGTTTATGGCGCTTCCCCTCTATATGCGCGCTCATTCCACACACGGACTTTGGTGTCTGCCCGGGAGAAATCCGGCTGAAACCTCCGGTGGCATCAGGACATACGTCCGAAATGCCTGTGTCCGTGGAGGCCAACCGGAAAGGAACTAAAGAATGGCTCTGCCTGATTACAGCATGCGCCAGCTTCTGGAAGCTGGTGTTCACTTCGGCCACCAGACCCACCGCTGGAACCCGAAGATGGCGCCTTACATCTATGGCGCCCGCAACAATATCCACATCATCGACCTGTCGCAGACGGTGCCGCTGCTGCACCAGGCCCTGAAGCAGGTTTCCGACACCGTCGCCAAGGGTGGCCGCGTGCTGTTCGTCGGCACCAAGCGCCAGGCCTCGGACATCGTCGCCGACGCGGCGCAGCGCTCGGCCCAGTACTATGTCAACTCGCGTTGGCTGGGCGGCATGCTGACCAACTGGAAGACGATCTCGAACTCGATCCAGCGCTTGCGCAAGCTCGACGAGACGCTCGCCGGCGAGGCCCAGGGTCTCACCAAGAAGGAGCGCCTCAACCTCGACCGCGAGCGCGAGAAGCTCAACAAGGCGCTGGGCGGCATCAAGGACATGGGCTCGACGCCGGACCTGATGTTCGTCATCGACACCAACAAGGAAGCGATCGCCATCCTCGAGGCCAAGCGCCTCGGCATCCCGGTGGTCGCCATCATCGATTCGAACTGCGACCCGGACAAGATCGACTTCCCGATCCCCGGCAATGACGACGCGGCCCGCGCCATCCAGCTCTACTGCGATCTGATCGCCAAGGCTGCCATCGACGGCATCGCCCGTCAGCAGGGCGCGCTCGGCATGGATATCGGCGCGTCGGCCGAGGCTCCGGTCGAGCCGGCGCTCGACACCCCGGCTGCTGAAGCTCCGGAAGCTTGAAAAGCGAAGGCCGGTTCCGGCCTTCATCTTTCCAATAAGTTGGCGCGCTAAAGCGCTTTTGCCGGGCGCATCATCGGGATTCGATGGTGCGTCGGCGCATTTGAAACAAAGAGGCGACAATGAGCATTTCGGCTGCACAGGTCAAAGAACTCCGCGACTTGACCGGCGCGGGCATGATGGACTGCAAGGCGGCGTTGAACGAGACCAACGGCAACATGGAAGAAGCCGTCGACTGGCTGCGCAAGAAGGGTATCTCAAAGGCCGACAAGAAGGCCGGCCGTACCGCGGCGGAGGGCCTTATCGGCGTCGATTCCGGCGTCCGCGAGGCCGCGGTCGTCGAGGTGAACTCCGAGACCGACTTCGTCGCGCGCAACGCGGCCTTCCAGGAGATCGTCGCCAACGTCGCCAAGGTCGCGCTCGCCTATGGCACGACCGAGGCGGTGGCCGCGGCCAAGTATCCGGGCTCCGACAAGTCGGTCACCGACACCATCAAGGACGCGGTCGGCACCATCGGCGAGAACATGGGCTTCCGCCGTTCGGCCAAGCTCACGGTACCGCATGGCGCGGTGGCGACCTATGTCCACAATGCCGTCGCCGACGGCCTCGGCAAGCTCGGCGTACTGGTCGCGATCGAGACCACCGGCAACGAGCATGCGGCGAACGCCTTCGGCCGCCAGGTCGCCATGCATGTCGCGGCGACCAACCCGATGGCGCTGACCACGGAAGAACTCGATCCGGCCGCGGTCGAGCGCGAGAAGGCGATCTTCGCCGACCAGGCGCGTCAGACCGGCAAGCCCGAAGCGATCATCGAGAAGATGGTCGAGGGCCGCCTGCGCAAGTTCTATGAAGAGGTGGTGCTTTTGAAGCAGGCCTTCGTGCTCAATCCCGACATCACCGTCGAGAAGGCGCTGAAGGATGCCGAGAAGGAGATCGGCGCTCCGGCCAAGATCAGCGCCTACCTGCGCTACGCGCTCGGCGAAGGCATCGAGAAGGAAACGACCGATTTCGCGGCGGAAGTCGCGGCCGCCGTCAAGCAATACCCAGA
>NZ_RZSC01000518.1:0-4336 GCF_003998155.1 Mesorhizobium sp. M1E.F.Ca.ET.063.01.1.1 | reverse complement strand
AAGCTGCGCACAACGTTTCCTGAAACGCCATCCTTTTTGCGAACGGCGCCACGGCAAAACGTCTGCTATGCAGGTCGGCGTTGCCGTAGGCGCAATGTCCGCTTTCCACCCTTTCCGGACTTCCCCCAAGGCCAGAACAAACGTCCGCTTTTAAGATCTCCAACGGCGCATTCGAATGACCGATTTGAGGCGCAAAGCCGACATTCCTTTCGCGCGCGACTCTCGAATACCCCTCAAAATGAGTGGACGGACTCGGAGCAGCGAGCTTATAGAAACCGTGACCTGTCGCCCCGGCCGTGTAACAAGCTGCGTAACAAAGAAAATAAAAAGTTGAATATTTTCAACGTTATAGGCCTAAGATCGAAAGACGCTCTCTCCGCCATCCTGCTTCGCGCTGGGCGCCTCGCAGGATGAATCCGGCGAATTCTTCTCAGCGCGAAGCAGGATGCCCTCCGAAGCCTTGGCGAAGGAGGGCCAAACGGATCTGACACGCCACAGCGCCTGTCGCGATTGTCCCGGTGTCAGGCAGATTGCTTCAACCGACCACGCCAAAACCGATCGCCGGTTCGCTCGGATCTCCCAGTGGCTGTCGCAACTGAGGCCGTCCGGCCGGGGACTGCGGCGATCCGCCGGCCGCGTCTTTCCGTGCCGCCCTTCAACGAGCCATGAGGATCGGTAGGCCCGGGTCCTCGATCATCGACTTGGTCACGCCTCCAAAGATGCGCTCGCGCAGCCTGGAATGACCGTAGGCTCCCATGACAATGAGTTCGGCGCCGGTGTCGACCGCATGCTGGCGAAGGACATCGGCGATCGAATGGTCTGCACTCGGCAGGCGCTCGACCGTAACCTTCACGCCATGGCGGGCGAGATAGGCGGCCAGGTCCGCGCCGGGTTCATCTCCATGGTGCCGTTCGTCCTCGACCGGGTCGATCATGACGACGCGCACCTCATCGGCGCCTGACAGCATGTCGAGCGACTCCCGCACGGCGCGCGTGGCTTCCAGGCCGGCGTCCCACGCGACAAGGACGCGTTTCGGTTTCAACGTCGGGCGCGCGCCCTGGGGGACCAGCAGGATGGGCTTTCCGGACGAGAAAAGTCCGCCTGCAATGACCTTCTCCTTGAGCAGGTGGCTTGCGAGCATTTCCGGCCCGACAATGGCCAGATCGGCGTAACGGGCGCGCCGGCCGATGACTTCATCCGCCCATGACTGCTCTGGGTAGTCGGTGGCGAGGTCAGCCGATACGCGGCTTTCCGACAGCAACTTGGAAACGGCCGAGGTGCGTCTCTTCAGCATTTCCATTTCGGCTTCGCGCTCCGCGAGCCAGGCTGGCGAGACGACCGCTGCATATTCTCCGCCCGAAGGGGGCGCGGCCATGAGCAGGACAAGCACGGAGAGATGCGCGTTGAGTTCTTCGCACAGACCAGTGGCGAGCCTCAGATCATCGTCTGCGTGATCCGGTCCTGTGACCGTGAGCAATGTCTTGAATGCCATGGCGGCGGCTCCTTCTCCGAAAGAGGTTCACTAAGGACGTAGACGTAGCGAGCCGGCCGCAATCCTTCCTTGCGCTGAATCAAACCGATCCCCCTCGCAAGATTGATCCCGGTCAACGTGCGCGCGCGCCGCAAGCATTAGCCTGACACCGATAACAGGAGGCGAAGCAATGAGATTCTGGATTACGGCGGGTTTCGCGGCGCTGACCCTGAGCGCCTCGTCCGCACAGCAGATGAGTAATGGAGAGCAGGAGTATCTGAACTCCTGCGCGGTCTGCCACGGTGTGGACGGCAAGGGCGACGGACCCTTGGCCGACGCGTTGCGGAAGCGTCCCGCGGATCTGACGACGCTGACGAGCCGCAATGGCGGGGAATTTCCATACTGGCGGGTCTACGCGACGATCGACGGCCGCGGCATGATACCGGAGCACGGCGAGCGCGAGATGCCGGTCTGGGGCGACCAGTTCCTGCCGGACGACGTGAAACGCTACGGTCCCTACGGTGGGGAGGCCGTCACCACGGAACGCATCCATAACCTGACCGGTTATGTCCAGACGCTCCAACGCCAGTAAAACCCATGGGTTTCAGCCGGCAGGATCGAACGATGTTGCAAACCAGGGCCGGGAACGCGCGCCATGATCGTTGAGAACCAGGATGCCGTGGTCGAAATGCTGAAGGATCCCGCCGCCTATGGCGAGGCAGGAGCCGTTGAGGCGATCGAAACCCACATCTCTCGGATTTTCCTTGTCGGGCGACGCGCCTTCAAACTGAAGCGGGCGGTGAAGCTGCCCTATGTCGATTTTTCGACACCGGAGCTTCGGCTCAGCGCGTGCGAAAAGGAGGTGGAGCTCAACTCCAGGACGGCGCCCGGCCTTTACCTTCAGGTGCGGCGCATAATGCGGGACGGAGACCGGCTCGCCATGGACGGACCGGGAGAGCTGGTCGATGCCGTCATCGAGATGGTCCGTTTCGATCAGTCGCAACTTCTCGACCGAATGGCGACCGCGGGCGAATTGACACCTGCGCTGATGACGGAAGCCGCGCGCATGATCGCGCAATATCATCGTGGCACGCAGGAAATGCACACCGGCACCGGATCGGCGAACATCGGCGGGGTGCTCGAGATCAATTCGGCCGGATTTGCGACAAGCCACGTGTTCGATCGGGAGGAGACCGAAACGCTCGACGCGGCGTTTCGCGCCGCCCTCGCCCGCCATGCCGGCCTGCTTGACCGGCGCGAGGCTTCAGGCCGTGTCCGCCGCTGCCACGGCGATCTCCACCTGCGCAACATCTGCCTCTTCGACGGCGAGCCTCGCCTGTTCGACTGCATCGAATTCAACGACCGGATCGCCACCGTCGACGTGCTCTACGACCTCGCATTTCTGTTGATGGATCTGTGGCATCGCGGTTTTCCTCAATTCGCCAATCTGGTGATGAACCGATATCTCGACGACGCCGACGACGAAGACGGCTTTATCCTGCTGCCGTTCTTCATGGCGGTGCGGGCGGCGGTGCGCGCGCATGTCACGGCAACGCAGGTCGAGGAAGGCAGCTCCAACGCCACGGAGCTGATCGCCGAAGCGCGATCCTATTTCGAGCTCGCCCGAGCCTTGCTGACCGAAACGCCGCCGCGGCTCATTGCGATCGGCGGACTGAGCGGCTCAGGCAAGACGACGGTCGCCGAGGCGCTCGCCCCCCACATCGGCGCGGCCCCAGGCGCCCGGGTCGTCGAGAGCGATCGCATCCGCAAGGCCATGCACGGGGTGGCCGCGGAGACAAGGCTGCCGGACAAGGCCTACCGGCCTGGCGTGTCGGAACGCGTCTATCGCCAGATCGCGTGGCGCGCGGAGCTGATCCTCGCCGAAGGCGGCTCAGTCGTCGCCGACGCCGTTTTCGACAACCCGGACGATCGCGACAGGATCGAGCGCGCCGCAAGGGAGATAAAGGTTCCGTTTGCGGGATTTTGGCTGTCGGCCAATCCGTCGGTCCTGTGGCGTCGGGTCAGCGAGCGCAAGGGTGGCCCTTCCGATGCCACGATCGACATCCTGTCGCGGCAATTGCAGCGCGATCCCGGATCGTTGGGTTGGCGCAGGATCGAAGCCGATCGCAATATCGCTGAAATCGTCGCGGAGATGCGGGTTCTCGTCGAGAGCGCAACCGCGGCCGCGGCGGCATAAGGAAGCCGCCGCTCACCCGATCTCCAGCGTCGCCACCGACAGGCCGGGCTCGCTGGGGTGATGCGCAACCGAGAAGCCAAACTCCCCGCACATTGTGAGCATCTTGCGATTTTCGTTGAGGATTATGCCCTCGATCCGGCCGATGCGTTCGGCCCTCGCATAGTCGATGATCTGCTTCAGCAGGTTCCATCCCAGCCCATGCCCCTGCAGGTCCGATCGTACGAGCAGGGCATATTCGCCGGTCCTGTGATCCGGGTCGCAGGAGAGCCTGCCGATACCGGCGAGCGCTCCCGTGTCCTTTTCGAGCGCGACGAAGGCGATGTCGCGGTCGTAGTCGAGCTGCGTGAGCCGTTTCAGCATCTGGTCCGGAAAATTCCTGCGCGGCGAGAGGAAACGCAGCCGCAGGTCGTCGGGGGAAATCCTGGCCAGGAACGCGGGATAAAGCGCTACGTCCGCCGGCAAGATCGGCCGGATGTGCAAGGACATGCCGTCCGACAGAAGATTCCGGCTCCATCCCGACGGATAGGGTCTTATGGCCAGAGCCGGGTTCGGCGCCGGTTCATCCACCCGTCGCGGGTCGATTTCGATGCGGGCGTCCAGGGCAATCACGCCCGCATCGAAATCGACCCGCGACGGGTGGATGAACCGGCGCCGAACCCGGCTCTGGC
>NZ_RZSC01000517.1:0-4341 GCF_003998155.1 Mesorhizobium sp. M1E.F.Ca.ET.063.01.1.1 | reverse complement strand
CAACCAGGGGATCGGCGGCAACCGCGTGCTCGCCAGCCGTGCCCGCGGCGCTAACGCGCTCGCCCGCTTCGACCGCGACGTGCTGAGCTTTCCGAACGTCAAATGGATTTCGGTGCTGGAAGGCATCAACGACATCGGCTGGCCGGAAACCATGCTTGCCGGAAGCCAAGAGGCAGTCGCTGTCGAAAGCCTGATCGCGGCCTACCGGCAGATCATCGCCCGCGCCCGCCTCAACGGCATCAAGGTGCTGCTCGGCACGCTGCCGCCTTTCGGCGGCGCGTTCGAGGGCCTGCCGCTAAAGACCTTCTACTCGGCGTTCAAGGAGCGCGACCGACAGGCGGTGAACGCCTGGATCAGGACATCCGGCGAAGCCGATGTCGTCGTCGATTTCGAGCGCGCGCTGGCCGATCCTGCCAATCCGTCCAGGCTGCTCGCCGCCTTCGATTGCGGCGACGGCCTGCATCCGTCCGATGACGGTTACGCCGAAATGGCCAAGGTGTTCGAGAAAGCTTTCGAGGGTTTGCTGGTAGGCTGAGAAGGCAGCAGCGACCCAATTCTTACTTGGAACGCCGTCGTGGTCGGCATCCTCGCCGTGGTCGTGTCCGACTTGCAGGGTTGGTTGCCGTCCTTGGATCAAGCAGGCAGATCCCACCGGAGCCCCTGGCGGCGAGATTGGGAACCATCCGCCAACTCCAAAGTCGTTCGGGAAACGAAAGGCGAAGTCGGAGTTCGTTGAGCGGTAGCAGCTCCAACAGGTCTCGGCGCTTCTCCCAGAAGCATCAGCTAAATCCTACACAGCGGCTCGCGGAGGCAGATTTGATCTGGCTCAAAGAAGGCGAAGGCGATCCCCATAAGATACCCCTATATCGCTTTACTGCTGAGCGGTGCTGCAGATCAATCCAAATTTAACCAAAGACTATGGGAACAGAAAAGATGAAAACAAAAAGCGTGGAGACTTCGGCTGTCATTGTGGATGAGAAAGCTCCGCCAGTTGGAGGGTCTCTGATGCGAAGCATGCCCGCTTTGATCACGCTGGCTGCGACATTGATCATTGCGGGGTGCCAGCAGTTGCCTGCTGATCATTGGTCCGGCGCGGCATGCCGGACAAAGGCGAGCGACACCAAAAACTGTTACCCAACGGACCTTCCGCATCTACCCGTGCACAGGTGATCGGAGACGGATCGGTCTGGCGCCCAGCTGTGCCGGCCAAAACGACCGTCTCGCGCCTGGCTTCCAGCTCGCTTGCCTGTGGCGGCATCGTCTCGAAGGTGGCCAGGCCGTGGAGGACGTGATGGGCATAGATCGCCTCCACCGCCTCCCTATCCTCATCCGCGTCGCGTATGTGCCATGCAGCGATGGCGGAGGGAGCGCGGATGGTTCAGGTGACTCCCCGCCGCCATGCAGGCCGGTCAGGCAGCGTATCTTGCCATAGCAGGCTGCCTCGACCACTGGGCATACCAGGCGTCGAACAGCTTGAGCTGGGCCTCGGCATAGCCGCGCTGGCTGTCGGTCAGGGCGTCCGTCTCGTTGAAGTGAAGCCGGTATTCGGGGTTACCCTTGAGCACCATCATGTGCTTGAAATAGAGCACCAGGTCCGGACCCTCGTCGAAGGACGAGAGCACGCCAAGCGCGGCGTCCAGCTCCAGCGCCAGCCGGCGCGCTTCGGCGTCGCCCTTCGCCGCCGCCCGGCTGAGACCCACGAGATGCAGCACTTCCTTCGGCAGCACGTTGCCGATGCCGGTGATGGCGCCGGAGGCGCCGCAATTGACGAAACCGTGGAAGACGGCGGTGTCGACGCCGATCATCAGCGCAACCTCATCATCGCGGCTGGTGATGTTTTCCGCCGCGTAGCGCAAATCCGCCGGTCCGCCGAACTCCTTGAAGCCAACCAGGTTCGGATGTTCGGCGCGCAGCGCGAAGAACAGATCGGCGCGCGTGGCAAAGCCGTAATAAGGGCTGTTGTAGATGACAGCCGGCAGGTCGGGGGCGGCGGCGAGGATCGCCTTGAAGTGGTGGCGCTGCGCCGTCACCGACGGTCCGCGCGACAGGACGCGCGGGATCACCATCAGGCCGCGTGCGCCGACCTTCTGGGCATGGGCGGCGTGGGCTACGGCACTGGCGGTGTTGACCGCTCCGGTGCCGACGATCACCGGCACGCCGGCTTTCACCAGCCGCTCGACGCCTTCCATGCGCTGCTCGTCGCTCAGCAATGGCCAATCGCCCATGGAGCCGCAATAGACGACCGCCGACATGCCGGCGGCGATCAGCTCGCGTCCCTTGCGCACGAGCGGGTCGAAGTCGGGGAGGCGATCATTCGTGCAAGGCGTCATCAGCGCCGGCATGCAGCCGGAAAAGACATTGGCGTTCATTCGGATCCTCCTCGAGGCTGGCACGCAGATTGATCAGTTTGTCCCGGAGCGGTGCGGCTTGCCAAGCGGATAATCGTGGTCGACCGGGAGAAACGACGCGTACGAAGCCAGCATTCGCGTCGCTGGCGACGTCGTGCCGCGGGCGCGGCTTACGATGATGGAAGACTGAAATCGCCGGCCGCCAAAGCGATCGTTCCGCAGATCACCGGCCGCGCCTGGAGCACGGGCGAGCACAGCCGCGATCTCGATCCCGACGGACCCTTGCCCCGCAAAGCTATGTGCTGTCGGACATGTTGGGCATGTCGACCTCGGTGAAGTGGCAGCGCGACCGGCGATGCCGGCGGACCGGCCAGAGACGAACCAGTCGAGCGTGACGTCAGCGGGGATTAGTTGTTTAGGCGCCCGCGCAAAATAGTAGCCTGTCGCGTGATTTTATGTCGACTGCCGGGTGAGCCGCCAAGGAGTTTCACGCAATCTGAATTGAGGCGAGGGTGGTGCGCGGCGCTCCGCGGCGTCGATCAGTCGGGTCTGCCCGCCTGCGCGGTGCGCCGCCGCACCTTTTCGGCAAAGGCTTCCACCTCTCCTTTGCGAGGTGCTTCGCCCGTGTGCGTGAGCAGGTAAGCCGGTGTGAGCGACAGACGGTTGCTCACCGGCTCGACGATCTCGAGCGAGTAGTAGCCGATCTGCGTGAAATACAACACGCGCGCCCGCACGAATGCTTCCGTGGCTTCATAGCCGTGCCTTGAAAACATCGCGCGGATGGCATCGACGCGCGCGTCGTCCTCCTCGGTCACGATCCGGTGCACTTCGGCGGACTGGCGCGACCAGGCGCGCACGGCGAAATCCAGCCGCGGATTGAACAGCGCCTCATCCAGCCAGCACTCGAAGACGTTGAGCACGGCCTGCGTTATCGACGCGGCGGGCCGGCCCGCCTGCTCGACGATGAAACGGGTGTTGTTGTTGCGCCAATGGTCCAGAAGCTGATCCAGCAGGTCCTGGCGGCTCTTGAAATACCAGTAGAAGCTGGAGCGGGAGACGTTCAGTTTCTGCCCGAGCGCAAGCACGCGCACGGCCTCGACGCCCTCTGAGATCAGCGTCTCCAGCGCGAGCTTCATCCAGTCCTCGCGCGTCACCTTGGTGTTGCCGGTCAGACCGGACCGGCGCACGACGTCTTCAACACTGGAATCGGAGAGCATAGCGAGCCAGGCAACATTTAACTTAACCGCGGCTAGATAAACCTGAAAGCGAACCGCTACAACGCTGCCGATTGTTCGAGCCATTCCCAAAGATAGGGCGCGAAACCGCGGTCGACGTGGAGACGCGCCCGGTTGGGGTTGCCGAAACGATAGAAGAGCACATTGACGCCGGCAAAAAGCACCGAAGCCGAGCGGCTTGTCTGGTCCGGATCGAGCGTCGTGCCCCTTGCGACCAGACCGGCCAGACCCGGCCCCTCGACCTCGAACACATGCAACCCGGCATCCACGATGGAAACCGCGAAACCAGCTTCGTGCCAGCCGGCCGCGATAGAAAACGGCCGTTCTCCAACGGCAAGAATGCGATCGCGCGCGATCCGCACCATGTAGTTGTCGCCGCTCGCGACTGCACCGGCGCCCACGCCCTCGCCTGCAAGTCCCGAGCCTTTCGACCAGGCCGCCAGGTGGCCGCTGACCAGGAGCTGGTTCAGCCCGCCCAGCGTGCGCACGCTGACGCCGCCCTTGTTCAACACCGCAGCGGTCCAGTCGGGCGCCGCCGGCCACTTGTCGGCCAGGTTACGCATGCAGGCGCCTCCCTTCCGGATCGAAGGCGCAGGGCGGGACTATGGTTGCTTGCCGCACGACGCCGAGATGTTGAACGTCGATCGTTTCGCCATGCCGCGCGGCGCCCCGTTCGATGAGCGCCAGGGCGACCGGGCGCCCCAGGGTCGGACTTTGATAGCTGGAGGTGACGACGCCGATGCTTCTGCGGCGGCCCC
>NZ_RZSC01000516.1:0-4342 GCF_003998155.1 Mesorhizobium sp. M1E.F.Ca.ET.063.01.1.1 | reverse complement strand
CCGTTCGCCTGAATGATCGCGCGCAGTTCGCTCAAGGCTCTCGCCTTCGCATCAATGATGGTCTGTTTTGTCAGGACAAACACGGCTGGCAGCGGTCGGCCGCGTGTTTCGACCGCGAGCGGAATGTAGTGGTCGGTGATCTGGATTGCGGCGGTCACGTCGTCGAGCGCGAAGAAGATCGGCACCACGACGATATCGGAAGCAAATAGCCCGGCCATGAGATTGTCGTTGGTGGTGCCTTCGGTGTCGATCAGCACCACGCTGCGCTCGCTATTGTGCAGTTCTGCCGCCTTCAGGATCTCGCGCGGCGTCGTGGCGCTGACCAGTTGGAGTGTCTCGGGACGATTGCCGGCCTCCTTGAGCATCTGAGCCCACCGGCTCATGTTCTGGCGAACGTCGCCGTCGATGAGTGTCACCGCGTAGCCGCGCTTAAGGGCGACGGATGCCAGCGCGCGCAGCAGGGTCGATTTGCCAGTGCCACCTTTGGCGATAGCGGCAGATATGATCATAGCTCGGGGGACCTTCGATGAACCGCTTTATGCCAACCGCCTGCCCGGCAATTGTCATACCCGAACCCAAAGTGTAGTGTCAATTTATGAGCGATCAACCGGACAGGACAGAGATGTTCAGGGCAGCTTTGGCCGAGATCTCGACGCGCGACGGCTGCGAGGCCGCGCTTGATGCGGCAGCCGCCACGCTGGCGCATTACAGCGCGCTTGCCTCCGTCGGGATGATGCGCCAGCGCGAGCTGATCTTGATGGTGCCGAACAGTAAGGTGTGCGGAACGGATGATTAGGGCAGTATTGGTGGCCGTAGCGGCGGCGGCGAGCCTCGGCGCCGCCGCTCCAGGTGATCAGTCCAAGGAGGCCGGCAGCAATCCGATGTGGCCCGCCGGACTGCGATGGGATTGCGCCACGGCAGCAAAAATCGTGTGTGAACGCGACGGCTCCTGCAAGGTCGCAAAAGGGGATGCTTCATTCCTGCTCAACTACGACAACAACAATATCGAGTTTGCCAGCGGCGATGTGCGCATCAAGCGGCATTATCAGCAAACGGTGCAGGCAAGCCCTCTCCAAAGCGAGGTCAAGGTGGAGCTTGCCGACAATCGCGTCATCTGGCTGACGGCGGTGGACGCCAGTCGCACCTATTCCGACGCCTGGGTGGGTGCCCTCACTGAATTGAAGGGTGGCGCCGTCCTTTTGGAATCCCAAGGCGTCTATTGCACCCCACACAAGTGAGCGCCGCGAACCGGGCCCGCGCCAGGGATGGGACGGCTTCTGTAGCGCGGGAACGCCAGCGGCCCGTTATCTCCGGCCTCCGCCGTCCCTACGGCGCTATTGGAGGCGCGCTCCGGCTCCGGCTCTTTGGGCATGGGAACTGCGGCGACACAAAAGAAGATCCTTCGATGGACCCGATTGCGGGGCGAAGAGTGCGGTGCCACCAGCGGCGATCACTGCAGGAAGAGTTTCGAGGGAGTTGCTGATAGACCCGGGAACTGAGCCGAAACAGACGTTGGCATGCAGACGATCATTGAAGCTGCATCGCTTGCCAGCCATCGGGTCCCCTGGAGAATGCGACCAGGCCATCACCTTCGTCTTTCCAGGCAGTGCGAAGCTTGTACTTCACGGTGCATTGCACGCCGGGTCCCACGGCGTTCTTCGAGCACTCTCCGATGCGCAACGTCGCTTGATCAGTATTTTTCGCTCGCCGGAAAGCGTCCAAAGCCTCGGCCGGCGATGGAATCTCAAGGCCGGCCGCGGCCAATTTCGCACACAGCGACGGTTCGGACGGAATCGCCGCGGAGAGCTGGTCTTGTGTCGGATAAAGAGCAAGCGTGCCGCCTATGCCGACCAATGTTCCGGATGCCGCCGCCATGATAAGGGCCCCCGCATTGAACATGATCACGGCTTCGGAAAAACGTTGAAGGTCGAGGCGATAAGATCCGTCGTATAGACGGTCTCACCGTTGCGCTTGAAAGAGTTGTTGCTGATGCGGCCTTCGACCAAGACCACATCGCCGGGCTTCGCGTTCTCCGCCACCCAGGCGGCTTGCTTCTCCTCCAGGACCGTCACCTGGACCCAATCAGTGGCTTCCTTGGGATGGCCTTGTTCGTCGCGCCAATTGCGATTGGTGGCAATGTTGACCTTGGTGCTTTTGTCGAAGGGCGCGACCGACCCGACATTGCCATGAATGGTGAACCTGTTGACGCTTTTCATCGGGGTAACTGCCTCTTTTCCTACCACTAATTTAGCCGCCCGGGGTGACTCGGGATCATGGTCTGCTAAGGTTGAACCAGATGCGCTGCTGCAGCCGGGTTCGCGTCGTCGTAATCGATGTAGTAAGGCTTCGTGCGGCGCGGGCGTTGAATGTCGTAATAGGTGGTCGTTCGATCGTTATGTGCTCCGCTGGAGACATGAGTAAGCTGGACCGGCACGGTGCGGTCGCCGAGCTGGATGGTTCCCGTCGGACTTCCGTCGGCCTGACCATGCCGCGCTCCAAAGTTGGCAGGCTGACCGAGATTGCCAGCCGCGATTCGGCACATGCTGGCCTGGCCTTGTCCCGGCGGGTCGCTGGCCGGCGCGTAAGGCATCCACCCCTGCGGGCAGGCCTCGTACGGATCGTAGCCGGCGCCGGACGAATTGGCCTGCGGACAAGTCGGCCACGAAAAGCCCGGCAATCCCATGGCGTCGATAAGCCGGTCAATGGGTGGATGACAAGACGGCGTGCCCTGCCAGTCACCAGACAGGCAAAGCAGGACCTGGCAGCCCCACTCGGATGCGAATGTTTGGGACGGAACAGACGCGGCGCCGGCGATCGCGGCAGCGCCCACAACGAGGTATTTCAGCATGGTGCGGGCTCTTTTCCTCTGAAGGTTTTTGATACTTTACTGTGGATTTTGCTCAGGGAAAAGGGCAGACCGAACAGGCGGGTTCGTGCGAATACATAGATTCATGCTGCCAAACGAAGCGGGCGAGGTGAACAACCCGCTTCGGGACAATATCGCGTGGTTTCTCGAAGCCGAGCGCCGTAGGCGAAAGCTTCGCCATCAACACATGGCTGAACTGTTCAAAACGTCGCCTGGTCAAGGACTCGCATACCGCACCTACATTCGCACCATGAGAAAGCGAAACAACGTGACGCTGCGCACGGTCGAACAGATGGCTCAGGCGCTGCAGGTGTCGATCGCGACACTTCTGGTCGGCGGTGCTGAACTTGAACCCTGGGCGCACAAGCTCACCGAAAAATCGATCCGCGCGCGCCTCGCCGCGATCATCGACAGCGAGCGAAAGCGCCGCAATCTGGCCCGCTATCAAATGGCGGAGCTCCTGGGCGTCTCGGAGATTACGTTCACCAAGCTGGAGCGCGCGAGCGGCAACATCAGCGTCGACACGATCGCCGCCGTCGGCGAGGCGCTCGGCCGCGATCCGGCAACCTTCCTGTTTCAGGAACCCGACAGCCAGCACCAACCGGCCTGATTTGGCGACCGATCCCCAAGGCTGCTTCAAAAACAGCCCTCGTGCAGCCTTTAGGGTTCCGCGGCAAGCGTGATTGGCGGCTAGGGCGTCAACCGGTCGGCGATTCGTGACTGGGGAATGGCTTCGACCCCTGCGGCGCCCAGTCGGATCGGCTGTTAAACGGTCTTTTGCTATATTTATTGCGGGAGCTTCCTGTGGACGCCGCTTTTTTGAAGGCAGTCGGATAAAATTTAAGGCCGAGATTGGGCCGAAATTTCGCAATCCAGGCGATCTGACGCCGATGCACGACAACAATGTGATTGGTGAGGTTCCTGGCTCGCCATTGCCTGCGCTCGGTGACGCGCAGCAAGCCGAGCGTGCCGGCTTTGCGCAGCGCATTGCGCACCGTTGTCGGCCCGACGCCGGCGCGATCGCCGATTTCCTTTACCGATCGGTCGCAGTTGCCGTGCTGCCGGCAGTCGGACATGACAATGTAGAGTGCCGCGCTTTCGCCTTCGGTGAACTCGCCGGCGAATTCGGGCCGGATAGCCTGCATGCGGGCGAGACGCCGCTTGCGTCTCCATCGCACGGGATCTCGCAAGCCGCGGGCAGCTTCGCGGCGGCCTCGCTCACTGCGAGGGCGTTGCGGATAAGAGGAGCGGGGTAGTGCGCGACCATCCGCAGGGGCGTTCTTGAGGTTGGCGCGTTGTCGCTCAGCCTTCTCGCAAAGCCGCTCCGCATCGGCCTCGCCCAGCAACTCCTCGCCGTAGAGCTTCCATATCTGCCGGCAAAAATCGTCCAGCTCGGCCAATGACCGAATGTTCGTGAGCCATAGGCTCAACGTTGAATAGAGATCCATTTCTTTCCTTTCGCAGGCCGTGCAAAGC
>NZ_RZSC01000515.1:0-4348 GCF_003998155.1 Mesorhizobium sp. M1E.F.Ca.ET.063.01.1.1 | reverse complement strand
CGATTCGAGATCACGGACCAGCTTGCGCTGGGGGAATGGGTATTAGGCAGTAGGCAGTAGGGAATAGGCACTGGGCGCCTGAAACCCTGCCTACTCCCTTACTCCCTTACTCCCTTACTCCCTCATTTTCGGGGTTTCATCCGCCAAAACTCTTCCCTATAAGGCCCTCCTAGCCTGATACCAGAATCGCAAGCACAACCGGCCGGGTCCTCCCCCCGCCCGGTTTTTCGTGCAAGCCGCTCGCCGAACGGAACCCGTAGACATGCCAAGACGCACCGACATCAAGTCGATCCTGATCATCGGGGCCGGCCCCATCGTCATCGGCCAGGCATGCGAGTTCGACTATTCCGGCACCCAGGCCTGCAAGGCGCTGAAGGAGGAAGGTTTCCGCGTCATCCTGGTCAACTCCAATCCGGCCACCATCATGACCGATCCGGAGCTGGCCGACGCCACCTATGTCGAGCCCATTACCCCCGAAGTGGTGGCCAAGATCATCGCCAAGGAGCGCCCCGATGCGCTGCTGCCCACCATGGGTGGCCAGACGGCGCTGAACACCGCGCTTTCGCTGCGCCGCATGGGCGTGCTCGACCGCTACAATGTCGAGATGATCGGCGCCGATGCACATGCCATCGACAAGGCCGAGGACCGCGCCCTGTTCCGCCAGGCGATGAGCAAGATCGGCCTGGAGACACCGCGCTCGATGCTGGCCAACGCCACCGACGTCAAGAACGCCGACCGCAAGACGCATGAGGCCGAGCGCGCGGCGCTCAAGGCGGAGAACCCCGAAAACCTCAATGCGGCACTTGACGCGCTGGAGACGCACTGGAACCTCGGCGAGGGCGACCGCAAGCAGCGCTACATCAGCCACGCCATGGCGATCGCCGCGGAGGCGCTCGACCATGTCGGCCTGCCGGCCATCATCCGCCCGTCCTTCACCATGGGCGGCACCGGCGGCGGCATCGCCTACAACCGCGCCGAATTCTACGACATCGTCCAGTCCGGCCTCGACGCCTCGCCGACCACCGAGGTGCTGATCGAGGAAAGCGTGCTCGGCTGGAAGGAGTATGAGATGGAGGTCGTCCGCGACAAGGCGGACAACTGCATCATCATCTGCTCGATCGAGAACGTCGATCCGATGGGCGTGCACACCGGCGACTCGATCACCGTCGCCCCGGCGCTGACGCTGACCGACAAGGAATACCAGATGATGCGCAACGCCTCGATCGCGGTGCTGCGCGAGATCGGCGTCGAGACGGGCGGCTCCAACGTGCAGTTCGCCGTCAACCCGGCCGACGGCCGCCTGGTGGTGATCGAGATGAACCCGCGCGTCTCGCGCAGTTCCGCCTTGGCCTCGAAGGCAACCGGCTTCCCGATCGCCAAGGTCGCGGCAAAACTTGCCGTCGGCTACACGCTGGACGAGTTGGAGAACGACATCACCGGCGGCGCGACGCCGGCTTCCTTCGAACCGACCATCGACTATGTCGTGACGAAGATCCCGCGCTTTGCGTTCGAGAAATTCCCCGGCGCCGAGCCGGTGCTGACCACCGCCATGAAGTCGGTGGGCGAGGTGATGGCCATCGGCCGCACCTTCCAGGAATCGCTGCAGAAGGCGCTGCGTGGCCTTGAAACCGGCCTGACAGGACTGGACGAGATCGAGATCCCCGGCATCGGCCGCGGGCCTACCGCCGCCAATCACGTCGACGACCGCAACGCCATCCGGGCAGCACTCGGCACACCGACGCCCGACCGGCTGCGCATGGTGGCGCAGGCGATCCGCATGGGCACCTCGCTGGAAGACGTGCACGCCATGTGCAAGATCGACCCGTGGTTCCTCGAACAGATCGCCGGCATCATCGCCATGGAGGAGCGCGTGCGCGAGCATGGCCTGCCTGAGGACGCCGCCAATCTGCGCATGCTGAAGGCGATGGGTTTTTCGGATGCCCGCCTCGCCTCGCTGACGAAGACCGACGCCGAACACGTTCAGAACGCGCGCGAAAAACTCGACGTTCATCCGGTCTATAAGCGCATCGACACCTGCGCGGCCGAGTTCGCCTCACCGACCGCCTATATGTACTCGACCTACGAGGTGCCCTTCGCCGGCCAGCTCTCCAACGAGGCGCGCGTGTCGTCGCGCAAAAAGGTCGTTATCCTCGGCGGCGGCCCGAACCGCATCGGCCAGGGCATCGAGTTCGACTACTGCTGCTGCCACGCGGCGTTTGCGTTGCGCGACGCCGGCTACGAAGCGATCATGATCAACTGCAACCCGGAGACCGTGTCGACCGACTACGACACCTCCGACCGTCTCTATTTCGACCCGCTGACGGCGGAAGACGTGCTGGAGATCCTGCGTGCCGAGCAGGCCTCGGGCGAGCTTGTCGGCGTCATCGTCCAGTTCGGCGGCCAGACGCCGCTCAAGCTGGCCGACGCCCTGGAACAGGCCGGCATCCCGATCCTCGGCACCTCGCCGGACATGATCGACCTCGCGGAAGACCGCGACCGCTTCCAGAAGCTGCTGCACAAGCTCGGCCTCACCCAGCCGAAGAACGGCATCGCCTATTCGGTCGAGCAGGCACGCCTCGTCGCCGGCGAGCTCGGCTTCCCGCTGGTCGTGCGCCCCTCCTATGTGCTCGGCGGCCGCGCCATGCAGATCATCCATGACGAGGGCATGCTGCAGACTTACCTGCTCGACACCGTGCCCGGCCTGGTGCCGGAGGACATCAAGCAGAAATACCCGGCCGACAAGACCGGCCAGATCAACACGCTGCTCGGCAAGAACCCGCTTTTGTTCGACACCTATCTCAAGGGCGCCATCGAGGTCGACGTGGATTGCCTGTGCGACGGCAAGGACACCTTCGTTTCCGGCATCCTGGAGCATATCGAGGAGGCCGGCATCCATTCGGGCGACTCGGCCTGCTCGCTGCCGGTGCACGCGCTGCACCCGGACCTCGTCGACGAGCTGGAGCGGCAGACGGCAAGCCTCGCCCGCGCGCTCAATGTCGGCGGCCTGATGAACGTGCAGTACGCCATCCAGGACGGCACGGTCTATGTGCTGGAAGTGAACCCCCGCGCCTCGCGCACGGTGCCCTTCGTCGCCAAGACCATCGGCCGCCCGATCGCCAAGATCGCGGCCCGCATCATGGCCGGCGAGACGCTGGAAAACGCTTTCGCCCATTACGGCGCGATGCCCGACCCGCGCAATCCCGGCCACATCGCGGTCAAGGAAGCGGTGTTTCCCTTCGCCCGCTTCCCCGGCGTCGACATCCTGCTCGGACCGGAAATGCGCTCGACCGGCGAGGTCATGGGCCTCGACCGCGATTTTGCCCTGGCCTTCGCCAAGAGCCAGCTCGGGGCGGGTGTTGATCTCCCCCGCGCGGGCACGCTGTTCGTCTCGGTCCGCGACGAGGACAAGAAGGGCATCCTGCCGGCGGTCAAGCGCCTCGCCGGCCAGGGCTTCAAGGTGCTCGCCACCTCCGGCACCGCGCGCTTCCTCGCCGAAAACGGCGTGACGGCGGAAAAGATCAACAAGGTGCTCGAGGGCCGCCCGCACATCGAAGACGCCATCCGCAACCGCCAGGTCCAGATCGTCTTCAACACCACCGACGGCCAGAAGGCGGTGTCGGACTCGAAGTCGCTGCGGCGAGCAACGCTGATGCAGAAGGTGCCGTACTATACGACGCTGTCAGGCGCGGCGGCCGTGGCGGAGGCGATTGCTGCGCTACGGGCGGGGAGCCTGGAGGTGACGCCGCTGCAGGAGTATTTTGGGTGAGGCGCCTATCCTTCTCCCCTTGTGGGAGAAGGTGGATCGGCGCGCAGCGCCCGAGACGGATGAGGGGTGCTCCAGCGGAGTGAGATGCTGGTGTTTTCTGGAACACCCCTCATCCGTCGCCTTCGGCGACACCTTCTCCCACAAGGGGAGAAGGGGGAGCGTTCCCTCACCCCTGCCCCGGATACGGCACCCCATCCTTGTGCAAAAACCGCCCATCCGAACTCGGGCTCATCATGTCGATGTCGGAGCAGGTGATGACATCGTCCGGATTGCGCGAGCCGACTTCCAGGTAGCGCGCCGTCACCGACGAGCGGTTGATCATGTGGTGGCCGTCGCCGCTGTTCTTGGCGAAGGCAGCACTATCGCCTGCCTTGAGCAGCGTTTCGCCGCCGTCCTCGACCAGCGTCAGCTCGCCCTCCAGCACATAGACGAGCTCATCCTCATGGCTGTGCCAGTGGCGCTGGCTCGACCAGCCGCCGGGTGGCAGCGTCATGAGGTTGACGCCGAAATCCTGCAAGCCGCCGGCGTCGCCCAGGCGCTGGCGCGTGCGTTCCGCACAGGGCTGATCGAAGGGTGGCGGGT
>NZ_RZSC01000514.1:0-4352 GCF_003998155.1 Mesorhizobium sp. M1E.F.Ca.ET.063.01.1.1 | reverse complement strand
AGATCGGAGCGCACGATGGCGCGGGCACACTGGAAATAGACGGTGTCGACCGCAACGACGGTGACCGACCGGGCCGGCTTGCCGTCGACCGTGAAGGAGGCGCAAAGCCCGGCATCGGTGGTGATGTGGGCGCGGCCGTTGACGCGCAGCGTCGTGCCGGAGCCGGGCACCAGGAAAAGCAGCCCGACGCGCGGATCGCGAATGATGTTCTTCAGCGAATCGGCACGGTTGTTGCCGCGCCTGTCGGGCATCATCAGCGTTTTCTCATCGACGAGGCGCACGAAGCCGGCAAGATCGCCGCGCGGCGAGCAGTCCAGCCCTTCCGGCCCGCTGGTCGCCAACGCCACGAAGGGCGAGGCCTCGATGAAGGCGGCATATTCGGGGATCACATGGTCGAGTTCCTTGACGATCGAGGCCTCGCCAGGCAGCCCGTAGAGCGCTTCGAGCTGTTCGACCGACGTGATGAGCGACATCTTTTCGCCTCCTGACCTTTTGCCGGCGCTACTCTATGTCCGTGACGCCTTGACGACAGCCGATCGCCAAATTTGGACCTGCGCCCGGGCTAGCGATCGCGGCTGAGCCCCTTCTCGGCCAGTTCGGCGAGATAGGCATTCCAGCGCTCGTCCTTCTCATGGCCGAGCGTGTGGAGATAGTTCCAGGTGAAGATGCCGGTGTCGTGGAAATCGTCGAAGGTGATCCGCACCGCGTAATTGCCGATCGGCTCGATCTTGAGGATCGCGACGTTGCGCTTGCCGGGCACGGTCACCCGCTGTTCAGGCGAATGGCCCTGCACTTCCGCCGAGGGCGAGGCGACGCGCAAAAGCTCCGCCGGCAATTCGAACGGTTGATCCCCGGGAAAAGTCACGGTGAGCAGCCTGCGGTCCTTCGAGACCCTCAGTTCCTTTGGCGCCGTCATGTCTGGTCCTGCGTGAGTCGCGCCCTTCCCTACGCTGCTTTGCGCGACGCTGAAAGGCCATGCAAGGCCGCCGACAGAGAATGTCGGTCGGGGAATGTTACCAAAGATCAAGACCTTCTATCTTGAATGCGCGGTTGGATCGTATCACATAGCTGTATATAACGACGCCGCTCAGGCCATGGGAAACGCTTGCAAATGGACATGATCGACCCCTTCGGTCGCACGATCAGCTATCTGCGCGTGTCGGTTACCGACCGCTGCGATTTCCGCTGCACCTATTGCATGGCCGAGGACATGACCTTCCTGCCGAAGAAGGACCTCTTGTCGCTCGAGGAGCTCGACCGGCTTTGCGGCGTCTTCATCGAAAAGGGCGTGAGAAAGCTCAGGCTGACCGGCGGCGAGCCGCTGGTGCGCAAGAACATCATGCATCTGGTGCGTCAGTTGTCGCGCCATCTCAAGAGCGGCGCGCTTGAAGAGCTGACGCTCACCACCAACGGCTCGCAGCTCTCGCGCTTTGCGGCGGAACTCGCCGACTGTGGGGTCAAGCGCATCAACGTCTCGCTCGACACACTCGATGCCGACAAGTTCCGCCAGATCACCCGCTGGGGCAATCTCGGCAAGGTCATGGAAGGCATCGACGCCGCGCAGGCGGCCGGGCTCAAGGTCAAACTCAACGCGGTGGCGCTACGCGACTTCAACGACGCCGAAATCCCCGAGATGCTGCGCTGGGCGCATGGCCGCGATATGGACCTCACCGTCATCGAAACCATGCCGATGGGCGAGATCGACGCCGACCGCACCGACCAATACCTGCCGCTGTCGCTGCTGCGCGCCTCGCTGGAGCGCCAGTTCACGTTGACCGACATCCCTTATAAGACCGGCGGCCCTGCGCGCTACGTCCAGGTCGCCGAGACCGGTGGCCGGCTCGGCTTCATCACGCCGATGACGCATAATTTCTGCGAGAGCTGCAACCGCGTGAGGCTGACCTGCACAGGCACGCTCTATATGTGCCTCGGCCAGGAAGACGCAGCCGACCTCAGGGCGCCGCTGCGTGCGTCCGAAGGCAACGAGCTGGTCGGCGAAGCCATCGACGAGGCGATCGGGCGCAAGCCGAAGGGCCATGATTTCATCATCGACCGCCGCACCAGCCGTCCCTCGGTATCTCGCCATATGAGCGTCACCGGCGGCTGATTTTTTCCGAAAATTGGTGCAGGATCACCTTTGGTCACTGACCTTGGGGGCACCATGAAGCGTCTTCATCTCATCCAGGGAGCGCCTTTGGCGATCGCCTTGTCGTCGTTGTTTGCAATCGTCACGACAACGGCAATCGCGAAGCCGTTCACCTACGTCAATGCGCGCTTCGGCAGCCTGCCAGGGGATCGTATTTCGCCTTGAGCGAGGAGGGATATTCGATCCAGACGGTGCGGATGACGCCATCCTTTCCGAACAGGCGTCGCTCGTAGAAGACCTTGTCGCCCTTGACGCCGGAGAGCACCGCCCAGTTCTTACCGGTCTTGCCGTAGGTCACCTTGTAGCCGGGTCCGGTGTTCGCCTTTTCGTCGTCGACGAAGCTTTTCGGTGTGTCGTTATCGACGTTGTAGATACCGGAGCAGGTCAGGCTGGCGCCGTCGGCGCTCAGCCATTGTTGCCCGTCGCCGTTTTCAGGCTCAGGCAAGCGGTCGCTGAAAATCTCGTCGGGAAAGGTGCAGGCGGTGGCAAATTCATGCTTTCGCTTGCAATGCTTGGCGTCGTTTCGATGCCGGCAGCCGGCATATGAACTTTCCCCCTTAGAGCGAAAAAATCGCGCTCGAAAGCTAGGCCGGAACAGGTCAGCGGTAAATCGGGCGGAGGCCATTGCGGAAGGTTTATTTGCGGCGTGTCGCCCGAGCTCAAGGCCCGCGCAGGCTTTTGGCGATGGTGGCCCAGTCGATCGGCGGCACCTACACGGTTTCCGGCACCAATTTCGACGGCTCGTCCTACGACGGCGAGGCAACCATCACGCTGACCAGCGAGACGACCTGCACCATCCATTGGGAAACCGGCGGCTCGTCCTCGGACGGCATCTGCATGCGCAACGACAATGCCTTTTCGGCAGGCTATGTGATGGGCAAGGAAATCGGCCTCGTCGTCTACAAGGTAGAGGACGACGGCTCGCTGCACGGGCTCTGGACCATCGCTGGCAAGGATGGCAACGGCACCGAGACGCTGACGCCGAAGAAATAAGGCCCACTGTTTTCCCGAAAGCTGGGCCGCAGCAGATGCTGTGGCCCATTTCTTTGACGTTGCTGTTTCCCACTTGCCTGCTAGAGGCTTGATCCAAGAATAATTGGAAACGCCCTTGCCTCTCTCGCCCAATCTTCGCGGCGCGCTGTTCATGGTCGTGGCCATGATCGGCTTCACGCTCAACGACGCGATCACCAAATTCTCGTCCGAATCGATGAACATGGCGCAGGTCATGTTCGTGCGGGGCGCTTTCGCGTCGCTCTTCGTCGGCCTGCTCGCCTGGCGGCGCGGCGCGCTTGCCGATCCCCGCGCCATGCTGCAGCCGATGGTGGCCGTGCGCGTTGCCGGTGAGGCCGGTGCCACGGTCTCCTTCCTCGTCGCTCTGGCGCACCTGCCGATCGCCAATGTCTCGGCCGTGCTGCAGGCGCTGCCGCTGGCCGTGACGATGGGGGCCGCGCTTTTCTTCGGCGAAGGCGTCGGCTGGCGGCGTTGGCTCGCCATCGCCGTCGGCTTTGCCGGCGTGCTGATCATCGTGCGGCCGGGTTTCGAGGGTTTCAGCGCCTATTCGCTGCTGGCGCTGACGAGCGTCGTCTGTTGCGCCGTGCGCGACCTGGCCACCAAGCGCATCCCGCATGCGATCCCGACCATGCTGGTGTCGACGGCGACGGCGCTGGCCATGACCGTGCTTGGCGCGCTGCTGCTGTCGCCGATGGGCGGCTGGACGCCGATGAGCGCCGACGCGACAGCACTGCTGGCGCTGGCTGCGGTGCTGGTGCTCATCGGCTATCAGTTCATCATCATGGCGATGCGCTCGGGCGACATCTCCTTCATCGCGCCCTTCCGTTACACCGCATTGCTGTGGTCGATCCTGCTCGGCCTCGTCATCTTCGGCGACATCCCCGACCTGCCGATGATCATCGGCGCCGCGATCATCATCGGCTCCGGCCTCTACGCGCTCTATCGCGAGCGCGTCGTCGGCCGGCGGCAGACTGCCGCCGAAAGCGCTGGACCCGACATGGCGCCGGACGGCATATAGGTCCGATGGACCGAAGCGTTGCGGGCATCATCCTGGCGGGAGGCCGGTCGCGCCGGATGGGCGGCGGCGACAAGCCCTTGCTTTCGCTCGGCAAAGCCAGGCTGATCGACCATGTCGCCGCGCGTCTCAAGCCGCAGGTCGGCACGCTTGCGCTCAACGCCAATGGCGACCCCGCGC
>NZ_RZSC01000513.1:0-4354 GCF_003998155.1 Mesorhizobium sp. M1E.F.Ca.ET.063.01.1.1 | reverse complement strand
GGTGAAGGCCGATGTCGAGGCGGCGATCTCTTCCGGCGGAGCCAAGGCAGCGCCTGCCGCCAAGGCCCCGGCCGAGGCACCGGCGGCCGCGCCGATTGCGAAGCCGATGTCGGACGATCAGGTGCTGAAGCTGTTCGCGGAAGGCTCCTACGAGCTCGTCCCGCACGACAATATGCGCAAGACCATTGCGCGCCGCCTCGTCGAGGCCAAGAGCACCATCCCGCATTTCTACCTCACGCTCGACTGCGAGCTCGATGCGCTGCTCGCGCTGCGCACGCAGCTCAATGCGGCGGCGCCGATGCGGAAGACCGAGAAGGGCGAAGTTCCCGCCTACAAGCTCTCGGTCAACGACATGGTGATCAAGGCGATGGCGATGGCGCTGATGGCGGTGCCGGACGCCAACGCCTCCTGGACCGACAGCGCCATGGTCAAGCACAAGCATGCCGATGTCGGCGTGGCCGTGTCGATCCCCGGCGGCCTGATCACCCCGATCATCCGCCACGCCGATGAAAAGACGCTGTCGGTCATCTCCAACGAGATGAAGGATCTGGCGAGCCGTGCCCGCAGCCGCAAGCTGAAGCCAGAAGAATACCAGGGCGGCACCACGGCCGTCTCCAATCTCGGCATGTTCGGCGTCAAGGATTTCGCCGCCGTCATCAACCCGCCGCATGCGACCATTCTCGCGGTCGGAGCCGGTGAAGAGCGCGCAGTGGTGAAGAAGGGCGAGATCAAGATCGCCACCGTGATGTCGGTAACTTTGTCCACCGATCATCGTGCCGTCGACGGCGCGCTCGGCGCGGAACTGCTCGGCGCCTTCAAGCGCATGATCGAGAACCCGATGGGCATGCTGGTCTAGGAAGGAAAAGAGGCGGTGCGGAAGTTCTTCACCAGCCTTTTCGCCTTCATCCTATCCGGTCTGGCTGGCGGACTGGTCGTGCAGGAACTGGCCGTGCTTACCGGCGCGACCGAAGAATACATTCTGGTCTTCGCCGCAACGGTGATGATCCTCATCGTCGTGACGATCGCCTTCTTCCTGGTCCAGTTCCGCGCTGAGCCGGTTCGGGCGGTCGACCGGATGTTCTGGTGGCTGCTTGCGATCTTCGCGATCATTCTGGTCGCGCTCGCCGGTTGGACGTTTTCGGTGCCGCCCGAGAACCGGGCGACCGCAAGCGACCTTTCGATCGTTGCCGGACTGATCCTACCCGGCGTTGTGGCGATCATCGTGCAATGGCTGTTCGTGCGCTGGCGGCTCAAGCGCTCGTCGGCACCGTTCGGCAGGGATGGGGTAAGGGCATGAAGACAATTCTCTGCTACGGCGATTCGCTGACCTGGGGCTACGACGCCGCCAGCCTCGGCCGCCATGCGTTGGAAGACCGCTGGCCGAGCGTGCTCAAGGCGGCGCTGGGCGAGGGCATTGAGGTCATTGCCGAGGGCCTCAACGGCCGCACCACTGCCTTCGACGATTACCTGGCCGGTGCGGACCGCAACGGCGCGAGGACGTTGCCGACGATCCTGACGAGCCACGCGCCGCTCGACCTTGTCATCATCATGCTCGGCGCCAACGACATGAAGCCATGGATCCACGGCAATCCCGTCGCCGCCAAGCAGGGCATCCAGCGCCTGATCGATATCGTGCGCGGCCATGACTATCCATTCGACTGGCCGGCGCCGCAGATACTCATCGTCGCGCCGCCTGCGGTAACGCGCACCGACAATGCCGAATTCAAGGAAATGTTCGCCGGCGGCGACGACGCCTCGAAGCGCCTGGCGCCGCAATATTCGGCGCTGGCCGACGAGGCCGGCTGCGGCTTCTTCGATGCGGGCACCGTGGCAACGACAACGCCGCTCGACGGTGTCCATCTCGATGCCGAAAACACACGGCGGATCGGCCAGGCTCTGGCCCCGCTCGTGCGTGTGATGCTCTCACTCTAACCCCCAGAAAGATCAGGGAGAAAACCCGTGGCTGAGAACTACGACGTTATCATCATCGGCTCAGGTCCCGGCGGCTATGTCACCGCGGTGCGTTCCGCCCAACTCGGCTTCAAGACGGCGATCGTCGAACGCGAGCATCTGGGCGGCATCTGCCTGAACTGGGGCTGCATCCCGACCAAGGCGCTGCTGCGCTCGGCCGAGATCATGCATTATTCCGACCACCTCAAGGATTACGGCCTGAAGCTCGACGGCAAGGTCAACCCCGACACGGCCGCGGTGGTCGACCGCTCCCGCAAGGTGTCGCTCAGGCTGAACGGCGGCGTTGCCTTCCTGATGAAGAAGAACAAGGTCGACGTCATCTGGGGCGAGGCGAAGCTTTCCAAGCCCGGCGAGATCGTGGTCTCCAAGACCGCCAAGAAGCCGATGGAGCCGCAGCCGCCGGTGCCGAAGGGCGTCAAGGGCGAGGGCACCTACACCGCCAAGCACATCATTCTGGCGACCGGCGCCAGGCCGCGCGCGCTGCCCGGCATCGAGCCGGACGGCAAGCTGATCTGGACGTATTTCGAGGCGATGGTGCCGAAGGAGATGCCGAAATCGCTGCTGGTGATGGGCTCGGGCGCCATCGGCATCGAGTTCGCCTCCTTCTACCGCACAATGGGCGCGGACGTGACGGTGGTCGAGGTCTTGCCGGCGGTGATTCCGGTCGAGGATGCCGAGGTCTCGAAATTCGCGCAGAAGCAGTTCGAGAAGCAGGGGATGAAGATCCTCCTCGAAGCCAAGGTGACCAAGGTCGAGAAATCAGCCAATTCGGTCACCGCCCATGTCGAGATGAAGGATGGCAAGGTCGAGAAGATCACCGCCGACCGCATGATTTCGGCTGTCGGTGTGCAGGGCAACATCGAAAATCTCGGCCTCGAGGCGCTCGGCGTGAAGACGGATCGCGGCTGCGTCGTCGTCGACGGCTACGGCAAGACGAACGTGGCCGGGATCTATGCGATCGGCGACGTCGCGGGACCGCCCATGCTTGCCCACAAGGCCGAGCATGAGGGTGTCGTCTGCATCGAAAAGATCGCCAATTTCCCCGGCGTGCATGCCATCGACAAGTTGAAGATCCCGGGCTGCACCTATTGCAGTCCGCAGGTCGCGTCGGTCGGCCTGACCGAAGCCAGGGCCAAGGCCGAAGGCAAGGACATCCGCGTCGGCCGCTTCCAGTTCGGCGCCAACGGCAAGGCCATCGCGCTCGGCGAGGACCAGGGCTTCATCAAGACCATTTTCGACAAGAAGACCGGACAACTTCTCGGCGCGCATATGATCGGCGCGGAGGTGACCGAGCTCATCCAGGGCTTCGTCGTGGCGATGAACCTGGAGACCACCGAGGAAGAGCTGATGCACACGATCTTCCCGCATCCGACCCTGTCGGAGATGATGAAGGAAAGCGTGCTCGACGCCTATGGCCGCGCTTTGAACGCATGATAAATGGCCAATCGGTGATAGATTGGTTGGGCGAGACTCAGACGCGGCAGCCGGAGGACTTTGACGGCAGGGCAGTTCGTATCCGGATGCATTTTCACCTGATCGAGGAGGATTTGGCATATGGACGTGAATGGCGTGGGCTGGATTGCAGCCATCATCATAGGCGGCTTGGCCGGATGGCTCGCCGAAATGGTCATGAAGAGCAACACCGGCATCTTCATGAACATCATTCTGGGCATCGCCGGCGCGGTGGTGCTGAACGCAATCCTGAGAGCGCTCAACGTCGAGGCCTTCGGCGTCGGCTGGTTCGCCTATCTGATCACAGGCTTCATCGGCGCCTGCCTGCTGATCTTTGCGGGTCGGCTGGTGCGCCGCTGAGCCCCGGCGAACGCCGCTATGCGAAAATGGCCGTGGCGGCATGCGCCGGCGCGGCCTTTTTCTTTGCTTCGAAAAGTCCTAGATGACGCAGACGGACGGTCGCGTTACCAGCGGCCGCGAAGGGTTTGAGATGGTCACTGTTCTCGACACGATCGCCAACGCGCCGCGCCCGCGGCACCCCGAAAAGGCGCACAGGCCGGACCAGGAAGTGCTGCGCAAGCCGGACTGGATCCGCGTCAAGGCGCCGGTCTCGAAAGGCTATGCCGAGACGCGCGAGATCGTGAAGTCGAACAAGCTGGTGACGGTGTGCGAGGAGGCCGGCTGCCCGAACATCGGCGAATGCTGGGACAAGAAGCACGCCACCTTCATGATCATGGGCGAGATCTGCACGCGCGCCTGCGCCTTCTGCAATGTCGCCACCGGCATCCCGACGGCGCTCGACCCGGATGAGCCGGCGCGCGTCGCCCACGCCGTCAAGCAGATGGGCCTCAGCCACGTCGTCGTCACCTCGGTCGACCGCGATGATCTGGACGACGGCGGCGCGCAGCATTTCGCCGACGTCATCCATGCC
>NZ_RZSC01000512.1:0-4356 GCF_003998155.1 Mesorhizobium sp. M1E.F.Ca.ET.063.01.1.1 | reverse complement strand
CATACAATTCAACCGCTTCAAGCCATTTTCCGACGGCGCCTCTTCACGCTTGACCACAGCACGAAGCAAATGTGTGCGCACGCTAGCCCCTTGTGGGGGAAGGTGGCCGCGAAGCGGCCGGATGAGGGGTGCTCCAGCTTGGCGATATGCTCGAAATCGCCGCAGTCTCACTCCGTCCAACACCCCTCATCCGTCTTGGCGCTGCGCGCCAATCCACCACCCGGCCCGTCGCAGGCTCCGTGCGTTCGAAGCTCGAAAAGCCAAGCAGTTGGCTTTTCGCCCGCTACGCGGACCGCTTCTCACCCCACAAGGGGAGAAGGAGAGGGCGCGCGCTACGCCTCGCTGATCATCGCCTCGATGTTGTACCCATCGGGGTCGAGCACGAAGCAGGCGTAGTAATTTTCCGCATAGTTCGGGCGCGGGCCGGGCGCGCCATTGTCCGCGGCACCCGCCTCGAGCGCTGCCCGATGGAAAGCATTGACCTCTGCCTTGCTCTTCAGCCGGAAGGCGACATGCAGATGAGTGAGCGGCGGCTTCTCGCCGGTGCGCTGGATCTCGAACAGGCAGCCATTGCCGACATCGAAAGCCCAGAACACGCCTTCCTTGCCGAAGGAGAGACGATACCCCAAGGGCGCAAAAGCCTTTTCGTAGAAGAGCTTGCTCTTATCGAGGTGGCTCACTTCGATGGTGATGTGGTCGAGCATGATGGGGCTCGCTGGTCGTCTAAGCAAATCGGCCCGATCTTGCGATCGGGCCGATAATGTCGTTGCGTCTAGGTTTTAGATATCAGCTGCACCCGCTCGTCGAACCACACGTGTCGCACTTCTCGCAGGTGCCGTTCCGCACCATGGTGAAGTTGTGGCACTCGGAGCATTCGTTGCCAGTGTAGCCCTGGAGCAGCGACTGCTGGCGCCTTGTCGCGGCGAGCTTCTTTGCCTCGGCCGCTTCGTTGGCGGCGGCGTCGGTGAATAAAGCTTCGGCGCCGCCGGCGGCTTCGGCTTCCTGTTCCAGCATATCCTCGGCCAGTTCCCTGGCGCGCTCCTCATAGTCGCGCTTGTAGGCAAGCGCCTCGTCGCTCGCCGGCTTCAGCGCCAGCACGTTGGAACCGGCGAAGGCGGTGGGCGCGGCGCGGGCAGGGGCCGTCGTCGGGGCGGAGCCGCCAAGCCCCTTGGGTTCGCTACCGATGCCCGACACCAGCTTCACCGGCGAGGCGCCGCGATAGAGGCCCTTGGAGAAGGGCGTCGCCTTGCCTTCGGTGATGCCGCGGCCAAGTGCGGTCTTGTCGAAGTCCGATTGGTCGACATGGGCGAGGTCGTGGCGGCCGAGATAGGAGACGGCAAGCTCGCGGAACACGTAGTCGAGGATCGACGTCGCGTTCTTGATCGCGTCGTTGCCCTGCACCATGCCGGCCGGCTCGAACTTGGTGAAGGTGAAGGCCTCGACATATTCGTCGAGCGGCACGCCGTACTGCAGGCCGAGCGAGATCGCGATGGCGAAATTGTTCATCATCGCGCGGAAGGCGGCACCCTCCTTGTGCATGTCGATGAAGATCTCGCCCAGGCGGCCGTCGTCGAACTCGCCGGTGCGCAGATAGACCTTGTGGCCGCCCACCACCGCCTTCTGGGTGTAGCCCTTGCGGCGGTTCGGCAGCTTCTCGCGGTCGCGGTAGAGGCGTTCCACCACGCGCTCGACGATCTTTTCCGTCACCTGCACGGCGCGCTGTGCGGCCGGGGCGGCGATGAACTGCTCGACCGCCTCGTCCTCGTCCTCGTCGTCATCGGCGAGCAGCGAGGCATTGAGCGGCTGCGACAGCTTCGAGCCGTCGCGATAGAGCGCATTGGCCTTCAGCGCCAGCTTCCACGACAGCATGTAGGCGTTCTTGGCGTCCTCGACCGTCGCCTCGTTCGGCATGTTGATGGTCTTGGAGATCGCGCCCGAGATGAATGGCTGTGCCGCCGCCATCATCAGGATGTGGCTCTGGATCGACAGCGAGCGCTTGCCGATCTTGCCGCAGGGGCTGGCGCAGTCGAACACTGCGAGATGCCCGGCCTTGAGGAAGGGCGCGCCTTCCAGCGTCATGGCGCCGCAGACATGGATGTTGGCGGCGTCGATGTCCTTCTTCGAGAAGCCGAGAGCCGGCAGCATCTCGAAGGAGACGTCCGAGAGCTGCTCGTCGGTGAAGCCAAGCGTCTCCTTCACCCAGTCGGCGCCCAGCGTCCACTGGTTGAACACGAACTTGATGTCGAAGGCCGACTTCAGCGCCGCATTCAGCGCGGCGATCTTCTCGTCGGTGAAGCCCTTGGCCTTCAGCGAGGGCGGGTTGATGCCCGGCGCCTGGTTGAGATTGCCGTGGCCGACGGCGTATGCCTCGATCTCGGCGATCTGGCTTTCGGAATAGCCGAGCGTCCTCAGTGCCTCCGGCACGGCGCGGTTGATGATCTTGAAGTAGCCGCCGCCGGCGAGCTTCTTGAACTTCACCAGCGCGAAGTCGGGCTCGATGCCGGTGGTGTCGCAGTCCATGACCAGGCCGATCGTGCCGGTCGGCGCGATCACGGTCGCCTGCGCGTTGCGGTAGCCATGCTCCTCGCCGAGCTCGATGGCGCGGTCCCAGGCGGCGCGGGCATGCTCGGCCAGCGCCTGCTGCTTCAGATCGGAGGCAACCAGCGGCACCGGATTGACGGCGAGCTTCTCGTAGCCGGCCTTGTCGCCGTAAGCGGCGCGGCGGTGGTTGCGCATGACGCGCAGCATGTTCTGGGCGTTGCGGTCATAATCCGGGAAGGCGCCGAGTTCGGAGGCCATCTCGGCCGAAGTGGAGTAGGCGACGCCGGTCATGATCGCGGTGAGCGCGGCGCAGATGGCGCGGCCCTCGTCGGAGTCATAGGGAATGCCCGAGGTCATCAGCAGGCCGCCGATATTGGCGTAGCCGAGGCCGAGCGTGCGGTATTCATAGGAGAGCTTGGCGATCTCCTTCGACGGGAACTGCGCCATCATCACCGAGATTTCGAGCACGACGGTCCACAGCCGGACGGTGTGCTCGTAGGCAGCGATGTCGATCGTGCCGTCCTCTCTGCGGTAGGGCAGGAGGTTGATCGAGGCGAGGTTGCAGGCCGTGTCGTCGAGGAACATGTATTCCGAGCACGGGTTGGAGGCCCGGATCGCACCGGCGGACGCGCAGGTGTTCCAGTCGTTCATCGTCGTGTTGAAGTGCAGGCCGGGGTCGGCCGACGCCCAGGCGGCATAGCCGATCTTTTCCCAGAGGTCCTTGGCCTTCAGCGTCTTCAGCACCTTGCCGTCCTTGCGGGCGGTGAGCTGCCAGTCGCCATCGGCTTCGACGGCGCGCAGGAAGTTGTCCTTCAGCGACACCGAATTGTTGGAGTTCTGGCCGGAGACGGTGAGATAGGCGTCGGAATCCCAGTCGGTGTCGTAGGTCTTGAACGACATCGAGGTGTAGCCCTGGCGGGCGAACTGGATGACGCGGTAGATGTAGTTCTCCGGCACGGCGTCCTTCTTGGCCGCCTTGATCTCGCGCTTCAGCGCGGTGTTCAAAGCCGGGTCGAAGCAGTCGTCGTCATGGCCTTCGCAGTTGACGCAGGCCTTCATGATCGCTTCGAGGTGCTTCTTGACGATCTTCGAGCCGGTCACCAGCGAGGCGACCTTCTGCTCCTCATTGACCTTCCAGTCGATGAATTCCTCGATATCGGGATGATCGGCGTCGACGATCACCATCTTGGCCGCGCGGCGCGTCGTGCCGCCCGACTTGATGGCGCCGGCCGCGCGGTCGCCGATCTTGAGGAAGCTCATCAGGCCGGACGAGCGGCCGCCGCCGGACAGCTTTTCGCCTTCGCCGCGCAGCATCGAGAAGTTCGAGCCGGTGCCGGAACCGTATTTGAACAGGCGCGCCTCACGCACCCACAGGTCCATGATGCCGCCCTCGTTGACGAGGTCGTCCTGCACGCTCTGGATGAAGCAGGCATGCGGCTGCGGATGCTCGTAGGCGGACTTGGACTTGGTCAGCTTGCCGGTGAAGGGGTCGACATAGAAGTGGCCCTGGCTCGGACCGTCGATGCCATAGGCCCAGTGCAGGCCGGTGTTGAACCATTGCGGCGAGTTCGGCGCAACGCGCTGGGTGGCGAGCATATAGGCGAGCTCGTCGCGGAAGGCGCGCGCGTCTTCTTCCGATTTGAAGTAGCCGCCCTTCCATCCCCAGTAGGTCCAGGTGCCGGAGAGACGGTCGAAGACCTGGCGGGCGTCGGTTTCCGAACCATAGCGCTCAGCCTCGGGCAGCTTGGCGAGTTCGGCCTCGTCGGCAACCGAGCGCCACAGGAAGGAGGGGACGGCGTTCTCCTCGACCTTTTT
>NZ_RZSC01000511.1:0-4369 GCF_003998155.1 Mesorhizobium sp. M1E.F.Ca.ET.063.01.1.1 | reverse complement strand
GAGAGCCGACCGCCACGACGATCAGCGGGAATAGCGCTGGCGCGATCCTGCCGAGCGGCGAAGGTTTTACCTCTCTCGCTGGAGCATTGGGCTTGGCGTTGCCGAGGTTCTTTGTCATGGGGTCCGTCACCGCGATTTGTTGCCGGGTGACCCATAATATTAGAAATAGCTAATTAATTTTCTCACAATTCGATCGTGCGATTTGTAGCTATCGCCGGTAGTCGCTATTCCGCCTGACGGGTGCGTTCGGCAAGCGCAAAGGCCTGCAGGTTCCTCGATTTGCCGAGGTCCTGGTCGGCATTGGCGATGATGGCGTGGAAGGCGGCGCGGGCGATGTCCTTCTTCTTGGCGCCGGGATGCACCTTGCGGACGGCTTTGACCAGGTCCTTCGGTGTCATGTCGGGGGTGACGAGGCGCATCAGCGTATCGCCTATGGCCTGCAGTTCGCTCGCATCCATAACAATGAACCCTGTCCTGGCTGCATGAGCCTAATGCATGTCGCCCAAACGTGTGTAGCGGTTTTGGGAAAACGACATGCATAAAAACAAAGATTTAAAGCGCGTCGCTCGAATCCGTTTCGACGCGACGCGCTTTAGCATATAGCGTGGCCAGAACGTCACTTTTGTGATGCTCGCCGCTCAAAATCGCGGTGAGGCGCTGGCCTCTAAGACCCAAGTCGTCGATGATCGGTATCCGAAATGACCAAAGGGCGAATTGACGGGCCGCAATGCTTGGTGACCTTGCCGCCTTCGGCGGACTCTTCCTAGCCGCCTTCGTCGCCGCGACCATCCTGCCGCTGCAGTCGGAAGCGGTGCTGGTCGGCCTGCTCTTGGCCGGGACCCATTCGCCGGCCGCGCTGGTTCTGGTCGCGACGATCGGAAATGTGCTGGGCTCGGCGGTCAACTGGCTACTGGGCTGCGGTATCGATAGATTCCGCGACCGCAAATGGTTCCCAGCAAAGCCTGCCGCACTCGACCGCGCGGCGGCGCGCTACCACCGTTACGGAAGATGGAGCCTGCTGCTGAGCTGGGCTCCGGTTATCGGCGATCCGCTGACGGTGATGGCCGGCGTATTGCGCGAGCCCCTATGGAGCTTTCTCGCCATCGTCACCATCGCCAAGGCTGGCCGATACCTGGCGCTGGCGGCCGCTACGCTCGGCCTCTAAAGGATACTCGTGGCGAAGGCATCCAGCCGCGAATTTTCGCGATATCCAAGCCGCACCGCCAGGGCGGCGGCGGCCCCGGTAGCAGCACCGCCGACGATGTCGCCGGCATAATGGATGCCGATGTGCAGCCGCGACCAGCAAATCAGCAGCGCCATGATGAAGAAGGCAAGAGTGCGGCGCGGCAGCGCCTGCATGGCGAAGGCGGCAACGATGGCCATGCTGGCGGTCGCGTGGTCGGACGGGAACGACCAATCGGCGCTGGGCGCGATCAACAGATGCGTGACGCCGGCGTCGTAGGGCCTGATCCGGTGGACGAACAGCAGGATTGCCTGGTTGAGAGCCAGCCCGAGCAGGAAGGAGAGGCCGGCGGAAAGGCAGGCATGGCGCACATGGGCACGATCGGTCCTCGACCACCATTGCAGGGCGACCGCGATCACCATCAGCGGCACGCCGATTTGTGAGATCGCGATCATTGTCCTATCAAGGAGCGGGTTGATGCCGGCTGCGGCATTGATCCAGTGGGTTAAGGCTGCATCCATGCGATCTGATTTCCTTGGGTTGTTGTGAGGGCTGGGTCTTGAAGCCGGTCGATGAGCGTCGCATTCATCAGCTTTTCGAAATCGGCGTGTGGTTGAAGGGCGCGCATGCGCTGATCGAATGCATCGGCGGCATCCTGCTCTATGTCGTCACCACCGACACCATCGCCTCGTGGGTCAATGCCCTCACCCAGGAAGAGTTGATCGAAGACCCGAACGATTTCATAGCTGGCTATCTGTCGCAGATGGCAAGCCAGTTCTCCGTCGCGAGCAAACAGTTCTACGCTTTCTACCTGCTCAGCCACGGCCTGATTAAGCTGCTTCTGGTCATCGGCCTGCTGCGCGGCAAGCTATGGTCCTACCCGGCCTCGCTCGCCGCGCTCGGCGCCTTCATGGTCTACCAGGTCTATCGCTATTCCTACATGCACTCGCCAGGCCTGCTTGTGCTGACCGTCTTCGATGCGATCGTCATGTGGCTGATCTGGCAGGAGTGGCAGGCGGTGCGCCGTCACATGGCCGGCTGAGCGCGCCGAGGCGCAGCCGACTCCACAGGCCTTACGAGCCATGACGTCGCCCTCCGGGCCAGTCTTGGCAGGTCACCAAGGTTGTCCGTCCGGAATTGCGCGAAAAATGATTGGTGCGGTTCGGTGATCCGACCCGGACGCCGCACCGCTCCTTCTTTTACGCGGGGATCAGCATGGCGATGCGATGGACGCCGACCTCCTTGCTTGTGTTCGTCGCCTCGTCGGTCTTGCCCTTGGAGCAGGTGTACACGTCGCCGACCTTGAGCTTGAACTCCTTGTCTACCTTCTTGATGGTGAATGCGCCGGAAGTAATCGTGCACACCATGTCGTTAGGCATCACGCTTTGAGGTGCGTGCGCCCCGGGCTGGAACACCACGTCGACAATTGCGATACTCTTATAGGCGGGAATGTCGGAATTGCCGGTGCCGACTTCGATCATCCTGACGCCGGGCGCTATTTCCTTGCCTTCCTTCGGACCGTATTTCTTCGCTTTCGCGAATGCCGCCGTCGTGAACAGGGGCGCCACTGCGGCAGCCGTCACGCCGAGAGCAATTGCAGATCTGCGATTCATCGTTTTCATCGCATCCTCCCTAAACCTGTCATGCACGGATGAGCATGGCGTGCTATATATTAGCACAAGCTGATTTTATTGTGCAGAAGAGTGCTTGCTTGACCGGACTGCTCAGGGCAGTTTTTTCACTCCGTCTTTTGCCGGAATTTCGAATGGCAGCTCGAACAGTCCTGCAGGATGAGGTGCAGGATATGCTCGGCCGGCATTCCGGCGGGATCTGCTTGCGCCGCGCCCGGGCGCTTGCCGAGCAGGCTGCCGCCATCCATCGGCGGGCCGGCCATCCGCATGTCGGCGGTGATCTCGGCCGGCGCTTTCTCGGCCTTGGCGTCAAGCGCGTCGGCGAGCCGGCCGATATGGCGGGCGAGCGCCTCGAACTCCGGCCTGGCCTGGTCGATCTCCGGTTTGGCGCTTGACGGCGCGCCCAGCGAGCCGGCGGGGAATTCGGCGATCAGGGCAGGGCCGGCGCGGGCGCTGAGCGTGCCCGCCGCCGCCCTGAAAGCTGCCGGCTCATAGGCGCGCCTGCCGTCGAACATCTCCACGATGGCCTTGGCTGCCGCCGCCATCTCCTTCATCGAGCCCTGGCGCGCCTTGACGATGGGATCGCCCGGACCGGCTGCCAGCGACGGGGCAAAGATCAGCGGGCCGGCGAGCGCAAGCATCGCCGCCCCAAGGACGACGCGGAACCTCATGCCTGCACGTCGACAATGCCCATCATGCCGAGCTGCTCATGCTCGAGGATGTGGCAGTGATACATGCGCGCGCCTGGCCGCTCCTGGCGCAACAAGAGCCGCACCGTCTCGCCGCGCGCCACGTTGACGGTGTCCTTCCATGCCCGATAGGGCGGCTTCGAGACCTTGCCGTCGCGCTCGTGCTCGACCACCTGGAACTGCGTGCCATGGAGGTGGAACGGATGGTCCATGTCGGCCTGGTTGACGATTTCCCAGAGCTCGGTCTCGCCGGCCCGGGCGACGATGTCGACGCGCTCCATATCGAAGGCCTTGCCGTTGATCAGGAAGCCCATCTCCATGCTAGTGGCGTTCATCGCCATGGTCTCGGTGAAGACGAGACGGCGGCTGACCGCGGGCTGCCCAAGCGGCGCGATTGGCCTGAGCCGCTCGGGCAGCGGCGGCATCGCTTCTCCCGGCGTTTCCGCTACGTCGGCGGTGAGCAGCGTCAGCCCGGCGTCCGCCGGCCGGCCGGCGCCCATCCAGCCGCGGTCGTAGTCAAGCGTGGTGAGCGTTGCGGCGCCCGGCCTGTCGAAGGCGACGACCAATTCGACGCGCTCGGCCGGGCTGAGCATGATCTCGTTGGCTGCAACCGGCTTCTCCAGCAGGCCGCCGTCTGTGCCGATGATCGTCATCGCCGCGCCGTCGAAGGCAAGCCTCAGGAAGCGCGCATTGGTGGCGTTGTAGAGCCGCAGGCGCCGCTTCGCGCCCATCGCCACGGCGAGTCGCGGGTTCTTCTGGCCGTTGACCAGCACATGGTCGCCGACGCGGCCGTTCATCTGGTCGGCCATGGTGCTGTCGGGCATCGAGCCGTCGGCGGCCAGGCGAAGGTCGGTGAACATAAGCAC
>NZ_RZSC01000510.1:0-4382 GCF_003998155.1 Mesorhizobium sp. M1E.F.Ca.ET.063.01.1.1 | reverse complement strand
TCCCATTCCCGTCTCGGTGCTCACCGGCTTTCTCGGCGCCGGCAAGACGACACTGCTCAACCGGCTGCTCAAGGACCCGGCACTCGCCGACACGGCGGTCATCATCAACGAGCTCGGCGAGGTGGCGATCGACCATCTTCTGGTCGAGCAGGCCTCGGACGGCATCATCCAGCTTTCCGACGGCTGCCTCTGCTGCACGGTGCGCGGCGATCTCGTCGATACGCTGGCCGATCTCGTCGACCGGCTGCAGACCGGCCGTATCGCCCGGCTTGCGCGCGTCGTGGTCGAAACCACCGGCCTTGCCGATCCCGCGCCGGTGCTGCAGTCGATCATGGCGCATCCGGCGCTGGTGCAGGCTTTCCGGCTCGACGGCGTCATCACGCTGGTCGATGCCGTCAACGGCGAGGCGACCCTCAATGCTCATGTCGAGGCGGTGAAGCAGGCGGCGGTCGCCGACCGCATCGTGCTCACCAAGACCGACCTTGCCGAGGTAGGGGATGTCGGGGCCCTGCGGGCACGGCTCCATCAGATCAATCCGGGCGCGGCACTCCTCGACGTCAACGATGGCGGCACGGGCGTGGCGTCGCTGTTCAACTGCGGCCTCTACAATCCCGATACCAAGACCGCCGATGTGCGACGCTGGCTCGGCGAAGAGGCAGCGCATGACCACGGCCATCATCACCACGACGATGACCATGATCACAGCCACCATCATCACGACCACCGCCACGACAGCCGCGTGCGCTGCCACTCGCTCGTCCACGACGGACCGGTGCCGTTCTCGGCGATCGAGATGTTCCTCGATCTCTTACGCTCGACGCATGGTGAGAAGCTGCTGCGCATGAAGGGCGTCATCGAACTGATGGAAGATCCGTCACGGCCGCTGGTCGTTCACGGCGTGCAGAAGGTCCTGCATCCGACGGCAAGGCTGCCGGCCTGGCCGGACGGCCAGCGCGGCACCCGACTGGTGCTGATCACGCTCGATATGCCTGAAGACTATGTCCAGCGGCTGTTCGCCGCCTTCACCAATCGGCCATCGATCGATACGCCGGACCGGGCGGCGCTCGAAGCCAATCCGCTGGCGATCGCCGGACTGTGATTGGAAAGCCCGCTACTGGTTAAGCCGCGCTGCCGCGCTCGACCAGGAAGCGATGGCCTCCGGCTACCGTCGCCGTCTCGATCAACTGATGGCCGGCATCGGCGCAGAAGGCCGGAATGTCGATCACGGCGAGCGGATCGGTGGTCTCCAGCCACAGACGGCTGCCCGGCCGCATCGCGGCCAGACGCTTGCGGGCCTTGAGCACCGGCAGCGGACAGTTCAGGCCCTTGAGATCGTAGGTGATTGCGTGCTTTGCCAAGCTCAAAGATCTCAGCCGCCGAACATGCCGAGCAGCTTCTTCTTCAGCTTGGACACGGTGCCTTCGTCAGCACTCGCCGCCTGTGTCTCAGCCGCCGGCTGGGCCGGCGCCACCTCGACGCCGGCGGTGACGACCTGCTGTTGTGCTGCCTGCTTGGCGGCTTCCTTTTCGGCCAGCGCCTGAGCCTTGGCCGCTTCCTTGGCGGCTTTCGCGGCTTCGATTGCCGCCAGCCGCTGCTCCTCGGCCTTGCGCTTGGCCTCTTTCTCGGCGTCGAGCGCCGCCATCTTGCGGCCGAGCGGCGAATCGATGCGGCCCATGCGCACCGTCTCGGTCACCGAGCCATCGGAATTCATCGACGGCGGCTCGATCGGCACGCGCTCGCCGCGGGCGCGGCGCTTCGACCAATCGGAAACGATGCTGGCTTCCTTGATGCCGGCAATGGTCGGCTTGGGCGCCGGCGCGCTCGACCTGACGGCAGAGCTGAAAGCCGCGTCATAGCGCTTCTCGTAATCGGCATAGGCCGTCTTCAACGAATCCGGCTGCGTGCTCTCGGGGCAGGGACCGGTCGGATCGAAGGTCGTGCCTTCAGGCGCCACCTGGTTGAAGACGTAACGCTTCTCGCAGACGTCGACCTTCGGCGGCACCTTGGTGATCTCGAAATTGTCGTAGCCGACCTTCAGCATCTTCCAGAACTCGTAGTTCGGATCGTTGCGGTAGCGCGCCATGTTGGCGGCGGTCATGCGGAACGGGAAAGCCTGGATCTGGAACTCGGTCTGGCCGCCCTGGAAGGCGTCACGGCCGAAGGCATAGATCTGCTCAATCTGCGCGTCGGTCATCGAATAGCAGCCGGACGACGAACAGGCGCCGTGCACCATCAGATTGGCGCCGGTGCGGCCGTTGGCGCGGTCATAGGCGTTGGGAAAGCCGATGTTGAAGGACAGATGATAGTTCGAACGCGGATTCATCTGCGACGGACGCACCGTGTAGAAGCCTTCCGGCGCCTGGCGGTCGCCCTCGGTGTATTTGGGGCCGAGCTTGCCCGACCATTTGCAGATGTCATAGGCGGCAACGAGATCGTAGCGGCCGTTGGTCTTGGCCTTCCAGATCTCCAGCTTGCCTTCTTCCTTGAAGATGCGCGCCATCACCGAGGAGGTGCGCACCATGCCCTTGGCCTTCATGTCGGCAAGGATCTTGTCCGGCAGCGGCTTGTTGGCCTCCGGCGCGAAATCCTTCATCGACGAATCATTGCAGCCGGCGACGCCAATCGCGGCGATCAGGACTCCGGTGCGGGCAAGCTTGGCAAACATCGCTACGGCTACGTCTTTCTTTCGGGCCAAAGGCCTCGGCACGACCGAGCCCGCACGCTGAACACCGACGGACGGTAAGCCCGTTAACCTTGAAAAATCCTTACCGCAAGCCTTGGCCAACCCCTCACGGCGATTTTCATTGAGCCGAATGCGGCGGCATTTTTGTGGCGAAATTGTTCGTTGCCGCCACAGTTTACCACGGGCGGCCCGATTAAAGGCTGCGGCCCATCGCCAGATATTTCTCACGGCGCTGCTCGCGGAAGTCGATATTGGCGCCGGCAAAGTCCTTCATGGTCTTGGCGATGAGGTCGCCGGTCGCGGCAATCACCGTTTCGGGAGCGCGCTGGGCGCCACCCATCGGCTCGGGAACGATGGCGTCGATGATCTTCATCTCGAGAAGATCCTGGGCGGTGATCTTCATGTTGGTCGCCGCGTCCTTGGAGCGGGTGGTGTCGCGCCACAGGATCGAAGCCGCGCCCTCGGGCGAAATCACCGAATAGATGGCATGCTCCAGCATGTAGACGCGGTTGGCGGTGGCGATGGCGATGGCGCCGCCGGAGCCGCCTTCGCCGATGACGACCGAGATCGACGGCACCTTGAGCGCCAGGCAGGCCGAGGTCGAGCGCGCTATGGCCTCTGCCTGGCCGCGCTCCTCCGCGCCGACGCCGGGATAGGCGCCGGCAGTATCCACCAGCGTCAGAAGCGGCATCTTGAAGCGATCGGCAAGCTCCATCAGCCGCACCGCCTTGCGGTAGCCTTCGGGACGCACCGAACCGAAATTATGCTTCAGGCGGCTCGCCGTGTCCGAGCCCTTTTCCTGGCCGATCACCGCCACCGGCTCGCCGCGAAAACGGGCGAAACCGCCGACGATCGCCTGGTCCTCACCGAAATTGCGGTCTCCGGCCAAAGGCGTGAAATCGCTGAACAAGCCCTTGATGTAGTCGACGCAGTGCGGTCTGTCGGGGTGGCGCGCCACCTGCACCTTCTGCCAGGGGGTGAGCGCCTTGTAGAGATCGCGCAGCGCGTCGCGCGAGCGCTTCTCCAGCCTGTTGATCTCGTCGGCGACATCGACCGCCTCGCCGTTCTCCGCAAGCTTCTTCAGCTCGAGGATCTTGAGCTCAAGATCCTGCACCGGCTTTTCGAAATCGAGGTAATTGTACATGCTTGGGCGGACCGATCCGTCGGAAGGCAATGGCTGGCGGAACCCTGGAAATGCTGGCTCCGGGCGGTGGAACGTCGCCATCACATAGCGATATGAGGCCTAGTCGGCAAGCGGATGATGATCGTTGACCAGCCGCACCAGCCGCTCCTCCAGAACATGGGTGTAGATCTGCGTGGTGGAGATATCGGCGTGGCCAAGCAGTTGCTGGACGGCCCTGAGATCGGCGCCATTCTGCAAGAGATGGCTGGCAAAGGCATGGCGAAGCACATGCGGCGAGATCTTGGCCGAGGCGATACCGGCCCGGGCCGCCAACCCTTTGAGATCGCGGGCGAAAACCTGCCGGGAGAGATGGCCGCTGTCGGAGGAAGCCGGAAACAGATAGGGGCTCTCGGCAAAGGCCGGGCGTTCGGCCCTTGTTGCAAGCCAGGCCCGCATCGCGTCGCGCGCCTTGGCCGACAGCGGCACCATGCGTTCCTTGTCGCCCTTGCCGCGCACCATGAAGAAACGGTCGTCGCGCTGCGCCACCGTCACCGGCAGGCCGCCCAGCTCTGAAAC
>NZ_RZSC01000050.1:0-17936 GCF_003998155.1 Mesorhizobium sp. M1E.F.Ca.ET.063.01.1.1 | reverse complement strand
GCGGGCATCTGTACAACGACATGGTTCAGGGTTTCGCCGAGCAGCGCGCGGGCGTCTTGCGTAATCCACCGCAATGCGTCGAGTGTGCGGGCTGCCGCGAGCTCGTTGCGCAAACGCTTCTCGCTGGCGTCGCCGGCGGCTGCCATGCTTGTCTTCAGCGCGTCAATCTGCTTGCGCGACTCCAGGAGCGCACTCTGCAGAGAGGCACTCCTGGCGCGCTCCTCTTCCATCGCCCGATGCTCCTGACCGGCCAATTCCCTTGCAGCGGCCGCCTGAGCAAGAGCTGCCTCGACCTGTGGCTTGGCGGCCGTCAGATCCAGGCTAGGCAACTCGACACTCGTGGGCCCGCGGGTTGATCCACTGATATCCAATGCAGCACTCGCCGGAGGCTCGACGGGACGTGAAAGATCGGGGTGGCTATCAGCCTGCGAAACAGCGGGGGCGCTTTCGACAGAGCTTTGTCTCGTCACTGCATAACCAAGCGGCACGGCCAGACAGATTGCGGCGACGCCCAAGCGTAACGCGAGACTCGTCGGGCTGTGAACGCGGGGAGGCGAGGCAATGGCGATGCCGGTCGCCGGAGCAAAAGCATTGGGCAGGGCCCCGGATGAGCTTTCGCCAGCCTCGGATGTTGTTTCGAAATACTCGTTTCGCACCCCGGATTGACGATCGTTGAGATCCTGAGGTCGGACATCCGGGACCGGGGTCGAGGGCACGGCAGCCTGAGAAGATGCAGGCGCGGCTGCAAGGTCGACCGGGCGGTCCCAAGCCCAGGAAGCCTCTTCGAGCGGAACAACCCTGCTTTCGCTCAGGTAGGGATCTGGTTTCAGATGATGCCGTTGCACCGCAACAAGGATGCGCCGGAGCACAAGACAGACGCCTATCAAGGCAAAGATCGTCAACCCCCCTAGGAGAGCGAGATCAGTGTTGTCTGCGTAAATTCCGGCAAGATGGTCTGGCATCGCCGTGCCTTGCGGTCTTCGGTGTAATCTTAAGCTCGAGAGGCGGTGTGTGGGTCCTCGCGTTGGTGCTGGCTAAAAGCCTCTGCCTGCCCTCGAAGCCGTCACTGCTTCAGGGCCCTCCAGTGCCGTGCGAATTTGTCGTTGCATGGCGGGGCGCCGGTTGCGCGAACAGGCATGCCGGCGCAGATGATTTTCGCCTGAAACGAAACCTGAAGATGCCGTGGCCGCTGGTTGTCGGCCGCCGAGAGCGCGCCGAACTCCGAAAAGCCGGCTCGCACCGCTCCGTCCTCAACGTCCCGAGAGTTCTCCCACGGTGCGCGCCATGCCGCCATTTCGGAGTGTGCACGGTCCATCGTCAGCCCTAAGCTAGGTCACAGACGTCCGTGGTCAACCATACCGGTAGCCGTGCGAGGCCCGTCTCTCGAAAGGGAGTCGGGCTTTTTCGTGTACTCGCGCAGACTTTTTTCGGCGGGTGCGTCCTATGGTGTGATTCGGCGGTACGGTAACTGACTTCGCAGCCGTCAGAACGGGAGCCCCAGATGCATGCGCACGCCTCAGAGTTGCCCCTACATGGTGGACTAGTAGAAATCGCGACCCAGACTGCTGAGCGTCACCGACACGTCAGTTTTGTCAGTGAGCGATTGCGCAAGTACCACCCGGTCGCAGACGGCTTAGCCATGTGTCCGATCTGTCACATTTTAGGGAACAAGCCATCGACACTCGAGGCCCTTGAGGACAAATCCGATGACGCGAACCGATATGGCTGCAGACAGTGCGGCGGGCGATTCCAGTTGGGGCGGTAACGGCCTAATCGGCGGAGTTCTTCACGAGCGTCAAGGGAGAGAAAGCGGGGAAGGTTCCCGACTATCGCGAAAAACGTAATGAAATCAATGGCAATTGGCTCCCCGGGCCGGATTCGAACCAGCGACCAACCGGTTAACAGAGGTTTTCCATTGACTTTCTCTGCATCGTCCTGAGATAGCCTGAAACATCGGAAATGTATGTAATACAAGGCATTTTTTCCTCCCGCGCGTTCCGCGTTGTCGCATTGCATCTCGACAAGACGCGTGGATTTCTGTAGATCATTTTGTAGATCACGCGAACCGGTTGGTCGAGAGACGGATGCCGCAGATCGAGCTTACGGACAAATTCTGCCAGTCTGCGAAGGCGACGTCTGGCCGCAAGGCGGACTACTTCGACACGTTAGTAACAGGGCTCGTCTTGCGTGTGTCGGCAGGCGGAACGAAGTCCTGGTACCTAGTCTATGGGCCGCCGGCCAAGCGCCAATGGCTGAAACTCGGCTGCTATCCGGAAATTCCGCTCGGTGGTGATAGGGGAGCCCGCAAGCGCGCGCGGGATGCGCGTGCCAAGGTTGGGGATGGAGGCGATCCGGTCGCAGACAAGAGGTCTGTGGCGGCTTCCCAGACCGTTGCCGACCTGGTCGACAACTACGTCAAGCGTCACGCCTCAACGAGGCGCTCGAGCGGCGAGATCGCTCGCCGCCTTCGCAAGAATGTTTCCGGCCGGGACGCCGACGGCAAGAAGTTGGAGGAGCCTTCGGCGGGCTGCATTGGCGACGTCAAACTTTCTGACCTGCATCGCCGCGATATCACGAAGGCGATCGACGCTGTAAAGGACCGCGGCGCCCACGTCGAGGCGAACAGGCTCTTCGAAGACGTTCGCGCCATGATCCGATGGGCTAGAAGCCGGGGCGATCTTGAACAGAATCTAGTCGAGGGCATGCGCAAGCCCACCGAGACAGCTGAGCGCGATCGCGTGTTATCTGCCGAAGAGATCAGAACAATGTGGGGAGCCTTGGCAGACGCGGCTATGCGGGAGTCGACGCGGCGAGCCGTCCGCCTGTGCCTTGTTACAGCGCAGCGCGTCGGCGAGGTCTGCGGCATAACGGTCGACGAGCTCGACCTCGACGCCGCCTTGTGGACCATTCCGCCGATGCGTTCAAAGAACAAGCGCGAGCATGCGGTCCCTCTGTCTTCATTTGCCGTCAAGATCATTCGCGACCAACTTACCGACGTGAAGGCGCTTGCCGAACGTAAGGGCAGGGCGATGCCGCCGTTCGTGTTCCCTGGACCTGGAGCCCGTGAGCCTGTGACCGGCGCCGCGATAGCCAAGGCGATCAAGCGTGAAGAGGTCATGAAGCGCGAAGCTGCGACGATCTTGGGCGTTATGCCTTGGACCCCACACGATCTTCGCAGGTCGGCTGCAACGCACATGGAAGAACTCGGCATCTCGCCGTTCATCATTGGCCACGTTTTGAACCACGTAAGCGCGACGAAGGCCAGCATCACCAGCCGCGTTTATGCGCGCTACGATTACATGAGCGAAAAGCGAGAAGCGCTCGACCTTTGGGCTGATCGACTTGTCGGAATTGTCAGCGGTGGCGCTGAGATCGTTCCGCTCGGCTCGATGGGCGGAGCGTGATCGAGCAAAAAAGACCGATCACCGAAGCCCTCGCGGTTGATCTTGATCACTCTAACTGCCGTCGCATCGAATGATTGTCGGCGAATGGACGCTCTGTGCCCTTGGCCTACCGGGCGCGACTTCACCGATCCTATGTCCGTTCGGAACGCCGTGACAAACGCACGCCGACACCACCGCCATTTTCAGCAATGAACTCGATGCCGGCATTCTCAAGCGTTTTTTGGAGGAGGTATCGCGTTCCTATTTGAGGAACAGAACGGTCGTTTTCGAAATTGCGAATGGTAACAGCACTCGCGCCGGAGCGGGCGGCGAGATCCTCCTGCGTCCATTTCAACAGCGCTCGTGCGGCGCGACATTGAGCAGAATCCATGTCGCAAACTGGTAATAACTCCTGAAAATCGCAAGCCTTTTCGGAAAACGTTGACAGCAGCTTTCTAAAAACAGACAATCCTGTCGTTTTTAGAAAGCGACCGCACCGAGTGGGAGAACACTCGATGCGGTCTGACCACAACCCTAGCTGTGATGGAGCTCGGATCATGGATGATTCCGACAATAGCATGAGCTTGTCTTTCGTCACCCGGCGGCGCTTGCTGGCGAGCACGGCCATGGCCGCGCTTGTATGGCCGTTCCAGGGCAAGGCGTGGGCCGCCGAACTGCGGGGCGAGCGCAGCGCCGCCGATCCGATGTTGTCGCTGTGGGAGGAGTGGAAGGCGGCGGCGCTCAAAACGGAAACGCTCTGCCGCAAGCAGCAGCGGCTTGAGACGCAGCTTGTCCAAGACGTCGGCTTCCCACGGGCTAGACTTCGGCTCTCGGACAATGGCGAGAAGGTGACGGTCTTCTCACACGACGCGATCGAGGACATTTATGGTTCGGATCCGAAGATGGCCACCCTGCGGGCTGAAGCCGAGGCAGAACTTGCCGCGCACCAGGCGCTCTGGGATGCAGCCGACGAAATGATCGGCTATGCCGCCGCCAGGCGGGAAGAGGAGGAAGCGGGCGACCGAGAGCAGGATCTCGTCGATGCCTTGCCCGCGACGCCGGCCACCTCGCTTGCCGGCATTGCGAGCAAGCTCGATGTGGTCCTCCATGAGGGCGAGAGCTGGGAGGAGTGCACCGAGTTTCCCTGGCCGCACATCCGCTCGGCGCTCCGCGATCTGGTGCGCGTCGGTCAGGCCGTGGAGCCGGATGTCTTCATGCCCGGCAGCGACCGCCAAGCCCCTTTCCCCCGCAAGCATCAGGAGGGCTGCTGGGTGCGGGTGTCGAAAGGCCCGGCGGCGAGCCTAGGCTGAACGAAGGAAATCCAAAACGGTCGCAAGTTCGGCGCGACCGTCGCGGCTGGCCCCGGAGACCCTCTCCGTGATGCTACACCCCTCTGCCTTCAGTTTGGCGATTTGTGCATCGAGATCTTGGTCGATTGTGCTGACTCGGGCGCAGCCGATACGGCCCATGGAGTGTCACATTAAGGTTTAGGCCTGACGCTACCTTGTCACAAATAGTCGATGTCAACTCCGATGTTACGCATGGCGGTCAGGGGCTGGTTACGTCACGCCGGGGCATACCCCAAAGTGCCGCTGCGTGCGCCATGCGCACGATTGTTGTCTGCGTGGCCAAATCACCGCATATGTTAGTGAAAAAACGGCCAGCTATAGCGAAGGGGGAGGGCAAATGCTTACACGCCGCCAGCGGGATATTATTGCCTCAGCAATGAGGAGCGTAATTGACGAGCAGGTATCCGAACATTTTAACGCCAGGACGCAAGAGCACCAGCTCACTTCTCGAATTGCTGGGGTGATGGAAAAGGAGCTCAGTGTCTATACGATCCTGGGGAGGCGCATGACGGTCCTAACCCAGGAATTCCCCGATAAGGGTAAAGGCTCTCTTGAGAAGCCCACCGGGATAGATCTCTACATCAGCATCGCCGATACCGACGAGAATGGCTTCTCCAAAGGTATTTTTGTGCAGGCAAAATGGAAGGAAATCGGCCGGAAGTCAAAAAGCCTTGTGACCTTGGGGAACCAGTGCAAGGAGATGCTTGCCCGCTCGACCGCCTCGTACGTTTGGCTCTATGCTCCCGACGGCGTGGAAGTCGTTAGGGCTCAGGAAGTTGTCGATCAGCCCGGTGTTCCGCCGGAGAGCCTTCGTTCTCGCCGGGCAGATGACTTGTTCAGCCGCATTCTAGAGTGTCCGGAGGGAGATCGGGCATGGGGAGTACCCGCCGGTCTTGAACAAAACGAAAGGAGGCCTTGGATATCTAGGATGATGGAAGAACTTAGGATCCGGAGGGCTATTGACGTCACGATTGGCGGGCCAGATCTCGGGGTGCGACGCGATTGAGGCCGCAGGCGCGAGCCTGCTCCACCTGCCGCCTTACAGCCCGACTTCAACCCGACTGAGAATGTCTTCGCCAAACTCAAGGCGCTGCTGCGAGCACATGCCGAGAGAATCATCAAGGCTTTGCAGGACGGGGTCGGCGCGGTCGTCGACCTCTCACCCTAGTCGAACGTGCCAACTACTCCAAAGCCGCAGGAATTGAACCGGATTTAACAGGGGGCTTCTAGGTCTAGTCTAGGACAGTGCCTGTCTGAGCACAATTTCTAAATCTGGGGCAAGAGCTGTTCGTAGGCCCGCAGGTATTGTGTTACCAAATCCTACGCTATTCTTGTGACCGTTCTTATGAGCCACCGATCGGATAGCTGCCATGAGGTCCTTACCCAATACCAAGTATTGAGACCCGTGCTGGGAGACTTCAGTCTCGACATCCGTATCACTATATTGCGGCAGCGTACCAGAGCTGTTGATCTTCAAAATACCATCGTTCCGCTTTTTTCGCCTTTTCATCGTAGCTTTGTCGCCGACACAACATTCAGCCACGGCTCCATCAAGAATTGCTCTCGCATCCGGCTCAGGAATGTTGAAGTGGGCAGAAATGACGTCAATGTTTGTCCAGTATGATTCGATATCAGAGTTTTGGGTAAACCAGAGGGTGTGACGAGCAGTAGCGTATGGCTTGCTCAGAGTTTCGATCTCAATCGGCATTAGAAAGTCTCGATCGCGGTGTAAAACTGCTTTAAGGCTTCCGCCCGTAAGATTCATGAGGCCTGTCACGACCTCTGGTGCAGGCAGCTTTGAGGATCCATGCACAGGCCAAACGGCAACTTGTCGGTCCAACTCGGGCCATTGTGAGAGTAGCGCCTGCAGCATTCCGGCCTCTTCATCCTCGGTCATGAGAATAATTCGGCGATCGAGCAGCCCCCAGCCCATTAGTGCTCGACCCTCTGTGTCGCCCTTTTCTTGAACCTTCCCTCCCTTCATCCAGATTACCTTGGCGGCAGGTGGAAGGGATCGGATCACCGAGGGGCTGTGTGTACTCAGGATCACTTGGGTATCGAATTGCTGTGCCGCTTCAGAGAGAACGGTCACCAGCCTCTCTTGAGCCGTAGGATGCAGATGGGAGTCTGGCTCATCGACCAATAGGACGACAGGTCGAAAGTAGATTAGGTACGCAAAGATTTGGATAACCTGAAGAAAACCAATCCCAGCCATCTCTAGCGGCTTGAACCGCCTGCTATCAGCAACCCTCATCTCACTGGTCTGGAAACGAGCTTGAATCGTTGAATTGCGATCCTCGTCGAATTTAACTTCTAGCGACAGCTCCCCCATAACTTTAGACACAAGGCGCTGGAGAATCGTCAGGCCATCGTTTGGGGCCACTTTCACGTCCTTAAGAAGGTAGAGCATGTTCCGGAGCACAGTGTTGGCGTCTCCTGCCGCCGCCAACCGGTGAACAATCAACTTGGACCGCTTTTCTTCGCTTAGAGGAATGCCAGCCAGACCGGGGATATAGGCACTAAATTCTCTTCGCGGGTCACGCAACGCGGTGACAAACCCGTTTCCGGTAGGAACGTGGACGCTCAGCCCCTCATTGCGCGCCGACTTGATCCACATGGACGCTTGCAGGGTCGATCCATCGTCAGCAAGTGCATCGATTGACATGCTCAACTGTGGTGAGCCGGTTCGATTCCCGTACTCATGTCCGTGGCCCGCATTCCGATAGTCCGGCGAAGGCATATAGGTAGCATCCCTCTCCGAAAGAGTGGCCCCATCTGTGCCGACGCGACGCGCTTCGATGCCGCGATTTCTACCCGATTGAAACATCCAATGCATCGCCTGAAGAAGCGAGCTTTTCCCGGAGCCATTGGTTCCGACGATGACATTGAAATCGGAAAGCGCGAGGCTGGTGTCGTCGATAGCCTTGAAATTCTTAATTGTGACTTTGCGCAAGCGCATCAGCTGCGATTCCCGGTTTAATGTCGGCGTTTCAGCGGCTCGGCGTAGCGCGCAGAGGATTTCACTGGAAAGGAACGATATGAGAGCTTCGCGATAGTTTGCTGGACGCAAAGAACCCTCCGCAGTCATTGCGTAGTAAGCAGCTTTTGCACTCCTCTACATATTCATTTTTCCAATCGCTGATGGAGCGTTTTGCGAACCGATGGATTGAACCATCGAGAATGCAGAGCTGGTGGTTGTAGACCGAAACATTGATCCTAGCCGCAGCCAGATACTGCACCGCCGCCCGAAGTTCGTTTCGATAGTCATAGGGGTCCATCCAGAGCTTATCCATGTTCGCCCTTGTGAACCCAGTGATCTCAAGGCCCATAAACGTCACGTGATCGACGAAAGTTAGGTTTCTGAAAATGAAATCCGACAGATCGGCGAGGCCTTCGTACGTCTGCTTGTGGACCACAACCCGTATCTCGACTTCAACCCCGACGGCCTTCAGGTTCATGATCCCGCGGATAGTCTCATCAAAAGCGCCCTTAGACTGAACAACGTAGTCGTGCACCTCCGGGTCCGCTGAATAAATCGGTATGCCTATCGAAAGACGACGATGGCCGATGGCTTGATATCTCTGTGCGAAAGCCCTGTCTTTGAACGTCCGACCGTTTGAAAGAATGTGGATTGGCGTGGACGGTAGGTGGTCGCGAGCACAGGCTAAAATTTCGAAAAAGTCCTCGCCGACCAACGTTGGCTCACCGCCGGTGATCCCAAGGAAGGGAGTCGTTGCAGGCAGCAGAGGCAGTACCTCTAGAATTTCCTTTGCAAGCCAGCGATCATCAACGTCTTTCGGCGGCTGCGAGCACATCAAACAGAGATGGTTGCATCGTTCCGTCAGGAGGAAATAGTTGGCGTTGGCCTCCTTTCGAAATAGGACGCGCACAGCTTTTCGATCCGGCGTAAAGCGGAGCACGTCCCCTTCGCCGAGATAGGAGAAATCATCAGGTAGAACGATCAGCCGTCGGCTTGGAAACAGTTTTTCAGCCTCGGCTTGATGCTCTTCAAAGGTCACGACCCATTGGCAATCGGGGTCACACTTGTCGCCCCGGAAGAGATAGGCGTCATGGTCTGGATTCGGTGCCGGACCCGTTGGCGAGGTCACCAGACGGAGGGCCGATCGAGGGGCGGACTGTTCGATATTGACTGATGAGGCGAACCCGCTCAAACGCAGCATCTTAGTTCGCCCAGCTCAAAAATAGTTCTCGTGTGGCAGCGTCGCTCTCCATGAGCGCGATCAGCTTCTTGAAGATCGACATGTTGCGATTGCAGAAGCCCGAACGGGTCTTGAGGCCAACGAAGTCGCCATGCATTGCGGTGTGGAATACCGGATCGGAACCACAAAATGGTTCATAGGCGCATTCCGAACACATTGGGACTGAGCCTGCGAAGGATTGCTCGATCGGATCCAGCAGAGCGTCGGCCCCAAAGATCTCCGCGTAGGTATTTTGATGGACGTTTCCGAGCAGGAACGTCTTGTCGCCCATTTCAGCTAGCATCCGAGCCTCGTCGGAGGCGTACACGCTGGCGTCGTAGTTGTAGACGACGGCCGAGATGCCGATTCCAGCTGGGCTCATAAGATCGACATAGCCCGGCTCGAACGGCGTCAGCATCTTGGTGAGGATGGTAGCTGCGTAAAATTCCTTGAATGGAATACCATTCCGATTCAACTCAAGGATGTAGCTCAGCCCTTCGAAATAGAAATCGAGCCAGCGGTCCACATCGTAGGCGGCATAGAACTTCGTCTTGACAGCGAAGCCGTAGGGAGAAAGCGGTCTAAGGAATATGCCGGGAAATTCTAAGCTAACGTATTCGTCGATGATCGTGCGGACTTGCGAGAGACTGGCCTTGGTAGTGGTCATCAACGCGCTCACGCGTTCATGGCCAAGGGCTTTTCTGGCCTTGTGGATGCCTTCAACGGCCAGCTCGTAGCTATTTTTTCCCGGGCGGGGACGATTAGCGTTGTGAAGCGCGGACGGGCCATCGAGTGACGTCGAGATCAGAATTCTGTGCTGGCGGCAAAACTCTAGGATTTCGTCCGTGACGACGGCGAGATTCGTCGTGATGACGAACTGCAACGATCGTCCGGCGACCCGATTGATCTCTTCAGCTCTGCGCACAACATGCTGGATCAGGGGGAAGTTTAAGAGGGGTTCACCGCCTTGGAATTCAATTTTGATCGCTGGACTTGGAGATTGAAAAATAAGGGCCAATGCCTTCTCGGCAGTATCCTCCGACATGTCGAAGGCCGAGCGATCTTCACTTTGACGAGACACCTGACAGTACGGGCAGGAGTGCTCGCACCGCAAAGATACGACCATTATGTGCAAGGAGGTGAAGTTCTCGAGCCGCTTCGCCTTGGTGCGGACCTTCAGCGCCAACAGGTCTCGCCCTAAGTTCGAGGAGGCATCGAACAGGAACTGTCGGCTGCGAAGACGGGAGTACGCCGGGTGGGTGCTTGGCAGTTCATGCTTAACAAAGGAAGCCAGAACAGCGCGCGGCAGTACCAGATATTCACCGGCTTGGTTCGTCAGGACATACCGTTCGTCGTCTAACGGCGAAAAACGGAAGTAGGCTAGCTGGTAAGTATCGTCAAAGGGTCGGCGAAAATCGCTCGCCGGAGCAAACCTAGTCATCTGACTGCAGGCCCGATCGGGAGAAGGCCAACGCCAATATCGCGTTCCTAACTGAAGCTGTCTCGGTAGCGATGGTGCTCCGCAGATCTTGATCCAAGACCTCGAGCCGCAGCCTCTCTATCGCTGCGTCGGCCGAAGCTCGCCCGACCGCTTTGCTGAAGTTGATCGTGCACACTGCGGAGCCATCTTCGATAGTGATCTCGACCGCGGCGTTCCCGGTTACCCGGTACGCTGCGCGCTTCACACAGTCGAGGCCGAAGACAGATAGATCAAACTTGGCTTGGGCAGTCCGGACGAGCTCGCTATCGCGAGGAGCGTCCGCCATCAGCAATAGCTGTAACCAGAGCAGTGAGACCCGTGGCTAGCGTGGCTCGCATGGCTACTGTGGTAGGCCAAAATGACGTCTGCACCGCTTGAGCGATCGAGCACCTCGCCATAGCCGAGGTCTGCAGGAACAGTCCCAGCTTCAGCCAGCTTGGCCTGTGGCTGATTTGCCGATTCGACAAGCACTGTAGCCTGCGCATGGCCGCCGAGAATCATCGTGGCCGACAAAGCCACGGGCGACAGAAAACTACGTTTTGCCATTGTCCAAACCCCCGTTTGCATCCGACTCAATACCAAACTGAGTCAGCTAGAGCAAGTGTTGTGAAATAGCATTTCTTAAGTGGTTGCTAATGTTAAAATTAAACATTTCGCTTTTTCGGCGTTGGTGGAGCTTTATTCTACCGCAGCGCACAATTGAGAGTGCCTGACCATTGCACTCATCCGGCAGCGCGAGAGTCCGTAGTGGGGTCATGGCCCATTCATAGGGCTGTTTTGGGTAAGGCCAGAACACGTCCGTCAATGCTAATACGCCACTGGTGCCTGCCATCTTCCAACACCTCGAAATTCCCCAAGTGGGCTTGTCGATGGTGGTTAGGGCACAGAACCATGACGTTGCTAGCGGCCAATGTTCCAGCCATCAGCAACGAGACCGGTTGGACATGGTGAGCTTCCGCAAAGGGCGTTCCGTTTTTGCGAAGAAACGCAATCGGTTCAAACCCAAGGGCCTCGCAGATCTGGCAGCGGCAGCCACGAATTTCCTTCACCTTCCGTCCAATTGGGCCGCGTTCAATGTACTTGCTGATGCGCGACCTTCGCGTCGGGTCAGCCTTGGATGCCTCCAGCTCGAGCATCTTGATGCCTGCCGAGGTTGTGGCTTTCTGCTCGTCCGTGAGGTCAGGGCGCGTCAAACCGGCCCGCTGATACACCTCTGAGAATGCTCGCCGGGATATCGGAATAGTTGAGGTCATCAACGGCATTCTGAAATGCGCGAAATCGCCGTCGTCTGGCAGCTCATCGACGGCAATCGGGCTTTCGACGAGATTGCCGAGCAGCTTCAACGGCGCGCGCCATGTGATTGCCTCGGCATCTGCTTTGTCCGCGTACTGAGCCTCACTCACATCCGATTGAAGACGTGGAACGTCGAGAACCTCAACGATAGCGTAGACGGCCGCCGGAAGTGGTGCCGCCGCTCTGCTCCCCTTTTGTGCGTTGATGCGCAGGACGCCAAGATCGCCTACCTGCATTTCCCTGCGGTTATGATCGGAAACCTTATAGAGGAGGGTCTCCTCAGGGTCGCGAAGCCATGCTTCGCCATCCCACACCTTTCGATTACAAACGAACATCCAATAGCCAGTCGGCGGAAGTTTGCGTGATCTCTCGACGGGCACTGGAGGGCGCAGCGGCAGCGGCGCGGCGTCAACAGCCGTGTAGGTCTCGATTATTTTTTGTAGAGCCTCGACTGTGTGGGAGCCGACGTTTGGCAAGGGCTTGTAACCCTCAATCCAAGGAAGCCCCATCAAGCTAAGGGCATGCGAAATGTTCTGCATACGGTGTTCGGTGCTCGTTCTGGACGCGATTGGTCCTGTAACCAACATGCGCTGAACGGCCGCTTTGTTGTATTTTTCACCGCAACGCTCAAGCTCCAGCATCTGAAGGTAGGCTTCTACGGCGGCAGCAAGCTCTTCAGGTGTCCACTCTGTGGATGCCATCAGTCCCCCCAATCATCTTCGTGCTCGTCGCGGAGTTTCACCTCCCACGATCCATGCAAGGTAAGCTTCTGCGCCCTGTTTTTTTATCAATTCAGCGTCGCAGCTATCGCAGCAGGCCGTGTGGCGCGCCTTTGGTGGGCTTGTTCCAAAAACCCATTCAAGGATGCGTTCTGACAGGCTCAGTCTTTGCTGGGTCACGCCATCACCGAAGTAGCCACGGACCGACTTTCGAAAGCAGGTTGGAGAGCGGAGCGTTTTTGCCACTTGATCAATCTGGTGATACCGCTGCGTCAGCATGACCGCTCTCCGTGCGTCATCCAAGGGTGCACTCGCAACCGTCAGTTCAGCCATATATCTTAGGCGGCCTGCGTCTTGTCGGCCTGTTCCGTCATGGAAGATCACCGACACAGAAGGCTTTCCATCTCGTCCCGCCCGGCCAAACTCCTGCAACAGGTCCTCAACGGATGCTGACTGCTGCCAATGGACCACCAGTCGCACATTCGGGATGTCGAGACCCATGCCGAAAGCGTTTGTGCAGATGATCTGATCGACAACCGGGCGGCTCTGCCCGAGGAACCGCTTGACGAGTTCCTGCCGCTCCCAAGCGTTGCCCAGCTTGGAATGGTAGAACGGCACATCCAATCCCACCGCCGACAAAGAGGCCCGCAGTTCGTCGCCGACTTTCACGGTAGGAACAAACACCATCACCTTCTGCCCCTTCAGCTGGGGCAGCGAAAGCATCGATGCGATCTCTTGCGCTCGCAGTCCAGGTCGGCACTGCCGCCGCAGCATCGCAATGTTGGGCCTGTCCACGTCGCGGACGAATACCTTTGCGTCAGGAATGCCAAGCGACGCGAGAATGCGGTCCTGCATCTCCTTTCCAGCGGTTGCCGTGAAGGCCAAAACGGGGGGAGCACCGAGCTTTTCCCGCACCTCGCGCAATCGCCCGTACTCGGGGCGGAAGTCCTCTCCCCAACGGTCTACGCAGTGGGCTTCATCGATAACCAAAAACGACGGCTCAGTCCGCTTGAGCTGGCCGCGCTCGGCATCGCTCCGAACAAAAAAGCGCTCCGGCGCGACGTAGAGAAGCTTTACGGCCTTCCGGCTAAGCAGAGAAAAGCGAGTCTCCTTCTCCTTGCGGCTGAGATCGCTGTTGATGAAGGTAGCCGGTATCTTCTTCGCCAGTAGATCCGACACCTGCTCGGCCATTAGTGCCTTCAGGGGAGACACAACAAGGGCTACCCCACGCCTCAGCACCGCGGGGAGCTGAAAGCACAGGGTCTTGCCAGAGCCCGTAGGGCTGACGACTAATATAGATTTCCCGGAGAGAGCCGCCAAAATGATGGGGAGCTGACCGTGACGAAATCGCTCGAGTCCAAACAGCCGCAATGCCGGACCGAAGTTACCGGCCGCTTCGGTCACCACTCCTTCACGGTCAAGCCATTTGGCGATCCGCACTGCCCAACGCTCAATCGCCCGTCTCGCGAGGCCACCGGCCAAGTTGGGGTGATGGCTGGCGTGACAGCCGTCGCAGAGGGTGACTAGGTTCGACATCTCGTCGGTGCCACCCATGGAGCGGGGGAGCAAATGATGTACGTCCGCATCAGCCGACTTGAGCTTGATGCCGCAAGACAAACAGCAGTAGCCGTCGCGTTGCAACACACGTTGCCGGATCGTGGCCCAACCACTGGGTGGCACATTTATCGGTTGCAGAGTAATCCCTCGGAAGCACTGTCAGTCTATGCTGAATAGTGATTGGTCTCAGTTAAAGCCGGGTGACCGGGCGCAGCGCTAGTCTCGATAGCGGATTTGGCGGCTGTTTTGATGCGCGGCGAATCCGAACCACCAGAGCCGTGTGTGTGATGCATCAAGCGTTCCGATTCATCAAAAACAAGCAGGTCGCTCAAACGGTGGCTGAATCGGCGCACAGTACAAGCTCGCTCGGAAGGCGTTTAGCTTAGATATTGGGGACGGAATTGAAAGGCTGCTCGCCTACACGACTGGACTGTGTGTATAGGTCGACTTGCGAGCATGGGGGATATCGCAGATGAAGCAGTGGCACTATGCAGTTCGCGGACAACCCTCGGATCCCTTTACGGCTTCTGAGATTGAGGAATTCTATCGATCTGGCAAACTGAATGCTGGCAGCCTTATTTGGGCTGACGGTATGCAGCAATGGAAACCGCTAGGTGAGACAGAGGAATTCAAACACCTTTGTCGACCCAAGCTGCCGCCACCTTTGCCGCCCGCCGACCAGCCCGAAGAACGCAATGGTGCCCCAGACCTAATGAGCGAATCGGCCGTCAAGCTCGCTGGCGACAACGAACAGCTCCGGCTATCCATTGAGCGGTCTTTGCGAGTTGAACCGGCAGGCCCATGGTCGCGATATTTTGCGCGACAGTTTGACTTGTCAGTCATTACAACAGTGCTTTTTACGGCCACGGCCATTGGGCTTGCCTACTCCAATCCCCTGCTTTTCTTCAAATTGAATTCCATTGACAGTCGCGGGCTCTTTCTCATTTTCCTCCCCGCCGCTCATATCGCAAACGCAGTTCTCATTTCCCTGTTTGGAAACTCAATGGGAAAGGCACTTTTCGGCATCAAGGCCGTTCCAATCCAGACCGCCACTCGCTTCTCGTTCTCGGAAAATCTTGGTCGCGAACTCCGGGTGTGGACATCAGGTCTTGCATTCGGCATTCCGCTGATCTGCCTCGCCACAATGATCCCGGCGTTCAACAAGGTGAAGGTTGGGCAGCCTACCAGCTACGACGAAGGTAGGGCGAACGTCCTTGCCTTCTCGTCGAGCAAGGCGCGCAGGGGCGGGGCCATGCTGCTCTCTATTGCCGTTTTGCTGGCGATCATGATCTCTAACTCTATCGATCAGCAGGCACAACGGGAGGCGTCGCGTCCCTCGTCATGGACAAATCCTGAAACTTCCATACCGGCAGCTATTCCCGCTAATTGGCAGTACGAAAAGGTCAGTGGCCCAAACGGTGAGACACTGTACGCGTTTACCAACACGAAATCCGGCGTCGTTGCGATGTTAGGGGAAGAGAAACTGCCGAACCAGTCACTGTACACGTACGGAGCTGGCCTTACAAAAATGCTGTCCAGCAACATCTCTCTTGGGAAATGGAATGCATCCGATATTGCAAATGTCTGGGTTACTAGCGGTGCGATGAACAATGGCAACCATCCCGCAAAAATTTTCATTGCGCAGAAGGGATCCACCTTTTGGCGAGTGATCCTACTGGATCAGTTCACGTCCGGAAATAAAGATATAGCAGAACCAGACATTGTTCGGGCTTTGTTCTCAAGTGCTGGAGTTCCCTAAGGTAACCAACAGGACCAAGTTCAAAGTCGAGTATCAGCCAAAGGAATGGCATTCGCCGTAGGAAAACAAGCCAAGCGACCGCAGGTATGGGAGCTGCTGGGGGTGATCCGGTTCGCCGAACTCACTGAATCCGAGGGGCTCAGCAGAGGCTGCCCTGAAATCCACCGTGACTCGCAGCTAAGGGGGAGTACGTGAGCAAGATCCAATGGGCGACCATCATTCCAGTTGGGGTGTTCTGTCTCGCGCTGTGGCTCCTGCAGTCAGCGCTTGGCACCCTTTACGCAGCAATCGAGCCGACATGCATCGGAGGCTGTGGGAATGACGTCGCGAACGCCTACGGGCTTCTATCGCTGTCGACCGTCGTTAGCGCGGCCGCTGTCGCGTGGGCTTCCTACCGCTTCAATACCGCTCTCTACCGCGGCAAGGGTGGCTGATCCGAAGGGCGGACGCCTTTCCAAGCAGCTTGTCGGGTTGATTGATCGTCGCACCTCCTCGATCATGATCGGTATGCGGCGCCGATCTATAGATTCTTCAGGGCCTCAAGCTCGCCGAAAGGTTGCCACTTCAATGATGGATTCGAGCATGCGGGGCTGTTAGGCAGATTGCCGACGAGCACGCTGCCGCGAGCATCAATTTCGATTGTTTGCCTTCCCGTATATCCACCCATGGCGTTTTTAGCGTTAGCTTTCACGCACACCCATTCTATACCCGTTTTCGGATTTCGCTGGACATTGGAAATCTCTGCGTCTCGAACTGAATATGGATCGGCGAGATAGTCCCTTGCATCGTGGACGATTGCGGCTTTTAACGCCTCCGATGGAGAAGTGGATTGCTCGATGCTCTTTTGCATATCTGCAGACGATTGACATCCGACGAGCGCCAACGCTGCCAGAACGAAAGTAACTTTCTTCAAGATCAAGAATCCCTGTGTCGCCCAGAGAAGGTGCATAGCCTGATTCGGTGTCAGAACCGATGCTCACTGCTGGCAGTGACAACAGCTAGGCTGGCTTGGCGCAACACGTAAGGATTGACGGTTGCTGCCCCCCGCATTCATAGCAATCAACACCGAAACGAACAGAGATTCCTATGGTCGCGCTTAGACTCGCGGGGGCGGCAGTCACCTTGATTGCGTTCGCTCCTATCGCCCACGCTTTCAATTGGCCCGCCCAGCTCCAGAAGTCACCCACCGACCTTCAGGCAGCCCTCGGAACGAGTGCCAGTTGCAAGGAAACCGACTTCTCTGCACCAGTCGATTTAGTGGACCAAAATACTAAGGTTCAGGCCGACCTGCTAAACCCGATCATTAACACGGCGGGGGCATTCAGTCTGGGAGACCTGTCCATCGACTACGACGAGCACCGTCGTTTCAATTCCGATAGCGTGAGGCTCATGACATGCGTACTGGGTAGAGAGGCAACAGCCACAGCTTATGTCTACAACGCCAGCATCTTCCGAATCGCAATTCGATATGATCGCTGTCAGGAACGTCGAGAAGAGAATATTCTCCTGTCTAAAGAGACTGAATTCGTTTGTTCGGGCGTCGATCTAACTGAAAAACCCTTCGACACCTCGCTCTATGCCGAGATCAAGAAGATCCCCCACGGGTATCAGACAGCCTATGAATGGATTCCATCCTCACACGAGGGTTACGGTCCAGCGGAGGAGCGGCTTTTATTTAGCCTTGAATGCGACGGCGACAACGAATTTACGCGGACCCTTCGCGCCAGCAACCGTTCAAACCGATGCCTGCTCGCGGTTGACAACAAGGACATCAAACACTGGTCGGGAGCCGCGATCTACGAGCGCTACGAAGACGGTTATCTGGCCGATGAGGTGACATCACATTTGGCGGCATCTCGGCTTTTCGTTGACCTTCCAGCCGAGCAGCGAGCGCTTGAGGCGATGCTTCCTGAGGCGCAGACGATGATCAGCGGCATCCAAAACAGAATAGAAGAGCGGCTGGCGGCAAAGAAATCCAAGGAGGACGCGGTTTCAGACCTCCTCGGCGCTGATACAACGCCGGATTAGACCGAATAGAAGGGCAATTTCGCGATCTCGCCGACCATAGTTTTAAGCGTGACTTCGCCGTAGGTTTCGGCGACTGTCCGGGGCGCTTGGCCCTGAATCGCATCGAGGATGCGCGGCGGAATACCAGCTTCCATCCCTATTGTTTTGAAGCGATGTCTCCAGCCATAGT
>NZ_RZSC01000509.1:0-4414 GCF_003998155.1 Mesorhizobium sp. M1E.F.Ca.ET.063.01.1.1 | reverse complement strand
GCTGGCCAAGCGCGTTCGACCGGTACCAGATCATCTTGATCGCCGTGTCGTTGGCCTCGGAACCGGAATTGGTGAAATAGGCCTTGCTCATCGGCACCGGCGCCATCTGCACCAGCTTCTCGGCAAGGTCGATCAGCGGCGAATGCGCCTTCGAGCCGAAGTCATGGTAGAAAGGCAGCTTGGACATCTGTCTTGTGGCCGCCTCGACCAGCCGCTTTTCCGAAAAGCCGACCGCGACGCTCCACAAGCCCGCCATCGCCTCGATGTAGCGGTTGCCGGCGATGTCCTCGACATAGACGCCGTCGCCCTTTTCGATGACCAGCGGACCCGTTTCCTGGTGCTTGCGGGCGTTGGTGTAGCCATGCATGTGGTAGCGGATATCGCGGGCTTCAGGGGAATTCGGTCTGGCGTCCATGACGGCTCCTGTCTGCGGGCATGCAAGCGAAGATAGGACCGTCTCGCTTGTCGAGAAGTCTCTGGTTCCGTCCTCGCGTCGGCTGTTTGATGCATCACCGCGCAACCGGTCCGCAAGAGCCGCCGTGTCACGATCGATAGCGCCATGCGATCCGAACCCCGACCGCGACCGATCCCAACGTCGCGGCGCGGCACATAAACGCCGACACCGATGGACACGGGCGATATGATCCTTGAACTGTGGCGCGTCGCTGGCGTAACCGAATGGACTAAGCATGGAACAGGTCGACTGCATAATTGCCGGCGCCGGCGTGATCGGTCTTGCGATCGCGCGCGACATGGCGGCCCAAGGCCTCGACACGCTGATCCTCGAAGCGGCGGACGCCATCGGCACCGAGACGAGTTCGCGCAATTCGGAAGTCATCCACGCCGGCATCTATTACCCTGAAGGCTCGCTGAAGGCCCGGCTGTGTGTCGCCGGACGCGATACGCTCTATCGCTACGCGGCGGAACGCTCGATCCCGCACCGGCGGTCAGGCAAGCTGATCGTCGCCACCGTCGCAGCGCAGGAGCCGGTGCTTGCCGCCATCCGCGCCGGCGCCATCGCTTGCGGTGCCGGCGACCTGCGTTTCCTCTCAGCAGCCGAAGCGCAGGCGCTCGAGCCGGCGCTGCATTGCACGAAGGCGCTGCTCTCGCCTTCAACCGGCATCATCGACAGCCACGCCTTGATGCTGACGTTACTCGGCGACGCCGAGGAAAGCGGCGCGAAGCTCTCGCTCAACACCCGCATCGTTTCGGGCCGTATCGAGGCCAACCGCATCGTGCTTCAGACGACAGACACGGCGAGCGGCGAAGGCTTCGGCATCGCCACATCCCGTTTCGTCAACGCAGCCGGCCTCGGAGCGGTCGCGCTGGCTGGCTCGCTCGAAGGTTTCGACCGTCGGTACCTGCCGACGCTCCGCTGCGCCAAAGGCAACTACTTCTCGGTGGCGGGCCGGGCGCCCTTCTCGCGGCTCGTCTACCCCGTGCCGGAGCCGGGCGGGCTCGGTGTCCATCTGACGCTCGACCTTGGCGGCACTGCCCGGTTCGGACCTGACGTCGAATGGACCGAAGTGCTCGACTATCGCGTCGATCCGGCGCGCGGCGAGCGCTTTTATGCCGCGATCCGCAAATACTGGCCGCACCTTCCCGACGGCAGTCTGCAGCCGGCCTACAGCGGCATCCGGCCGAAACTCTCCGGCCCGGGCGAAGCCAACAGCGACTTCGTCATCCAGGGTGCCGCGACCCACGGCGTCGCGGGCCTTGTCAATCTGTTCGGCATCGAAAGCCCCGGGCTGACCTCCAGCCTGGCGATCGCCGATCATGTGACGCGCATGCTTGCGCCGGAAACGCGCTGATGAACGACCCCGACACTGAAGAATAGTAGATTGTCTTCGCCCCTAATGGACACAGGTGTCCATTCGAGCTAAGTTCGGGCTCCGCGATGATCGACGGCCTTCGTCAATCCGCAGCGAAACGGGATGGATCATGGACCTTCGAGAGCGGGGGCAAGTTGATTGCGCCAGTTTGGCGCCGGACCCCAACGCAGCGTTTCGATCCCCTTCGCACCGACGCAATCTCCATCACGCGATGATGCGGGCTTGAGTGCATGACAAGACACTATTCAGCGCTTTCGCTCTTCAAGGAAGGGATCGCCGGCCAGACCGGCTGGGAAAAGGCCTGGCGCTCGCCCGAGCCGAAGCCGCGCTATGACGCCATCATCATCGGCGGTGGCGGCCACGGCCTCGCCACGGCGTATTATCTCGCCAAGAACCACGGCGTCACCAACGTGGCATTGCTCGAGAAGGGCTGGATCGGCGGCGGCAACACCGGCCGCAACACCACCGTGGTGCGCTCCAACTACTTCTGTCCCGAAAGCGCGGCGATCTACGGGCTCGCCCACAGCCTCTACAAGACGCTCTCGAAGGACCTGAACTACAACGTGATGTTTTCGGCGCGCGGCATCCTCACCCTCGCGCACAGCGAAGCGGGCATGGAAACCGCCGCGCGGTCGGTCAACGCCATCCGGGTCAACGGCATCGATTGCGAGCTGTTCTCGGTCGAGGACGTGCGTCGCGTCGTGCCGATCTACAATTTCGGCCCGGATGCCCGCTACCCGGTCTATGGCGGCACCTGGCAGCCGAGCGGCGGCACCGCCCGTCACGATGCCGTCGCCTGGGGCTATGCGCGCGCGGCCAGCCGTCTCGGCGTCGACATCATCCAGAATTGCGAGATCACCGACTTCATCATCGAGAACGGACGCTGCCGTGGTGTCGTCACGTCGCGCGGCGCAATCCGGGCCGAGCGCACGGGAATGGCGGTGGCCGGCCATTCGTCGGTGCTGGCGGCGAAGGCGGGATTTCGGCTGCCAATCAACTCCTACGCGCTGCAGGCCTGTGTGTCCGAGCCGGTCAAGCCGATCCTCGATACAGTGGTGATCTCGCCGGACACGGGTGTGTACGTCAGCCAGTCGGACAAGGGCGAACTGGTGATCGGCGGCGCGCTCGACCGCATCCCGTCCTATGCCCAGCGCGGCAATCTGCCGGTGCTGGAGGGCGTGATCGCCGGCATGCTCGACATGTATCCGATCTTCGGCCAGTTGAAGATGATGCGGCAATGGGCCGGCATCGTCGATGTCGTCCCGGATTCCTCGCCCATCATCGGTGAATCGCCGCTGCCCGGCCTCTTCCTCAATTGCGGCTGGGGCACGGGCGGCTTCAAGGCTATCCCCGCCGGCGGCACGCTGCTTGCCCATCTGCTCGCCACCGGCACGCACCACGACATCAGCCGGCCTTTCGATCTCGACCGCTTCGCTCGCGGCCGGCTGATCGACGAGGCGGCCGGCTCCGGCATTGCCCATTGAAGGTGTAGAAAAAGATGCAGCTCTTTCCCTGCCCGTTCTGCGGGCCGCGCGAAGAAAGCGAATTTCACTTCGGCGGCGAGGCCGGCAATTTGAGGCCCGATGGCGGCGATGTGACGGCCGAGCGCTGGGCCGGCTATCTCCACATGCGCGACAATCCGAAGGGTCCAACCCGCGAGATCTGGATGCACCTGACCTGCGGCGAGTTCTTCGCGATGAGCCGCGACAGCGTCAATCACAAGGTGTCGGGCTCTTGCGCGCTCGGCGAAGCGGAGCACGGCGCATGAGTGCGTTCCGTCTCGCCAATGGCGGCAGCGACATCGATCGCGCCCGCCCGCTGGCCTTCACCTTCGACGGCAGGCGCGTCGAGGGTTTTGCTGGCGATACGATCGCCTCTGCCTTGCTCGCGAGCGGCCAGGCCATTGTCGGCCGCAGCTTCAAATATCACCGGCCGCGCGGCATCTGGGGCTCCGGTGTGGAGGAGCCCAACGCGCTGGTCGATATCGAAGGCGCCGACGGTCGCGTGCCGAATGCGCGGGCAACGACCGTGCCTGCGAGCGACGGCATCATAGTCAAGAGCGTCAACGCTTTGCCGACGGCGCTGGCCGACCGCAACGCGGTGCTCGACCGCTTCGCCCGCTTCCTGCCCGCCGCCTTCTACTACAAGACCTTCATGTGGCCGGACTGGCACCTGTTCGAGCCGCGCATCCGCGCCATGGCCGGACTTGGTGTCGTCGACCCTGACTGGAAGCCGCGCCCGGTCGCGGACCAGGTCAACCACGATTGCGACGTCCTGGTGGTAGGGGCCGGACCGGCGGGCCTCGCCGCGGCGGCCGGCGCAGCGGCGGCCGGGCACTCGGTCGTCCTTGTCGACGACAGGACGCACCCCGGCGGGTCGCTGCGCCACCGCGCGGGCGAGGTCGACGGTGTAGAGGGTGCGGAGTGGGCCGAGGCAGTCGTGGCCAAGTTGAAGAGCGGCGGCCAGCTCGTGCTGATGGAAACGACCGCCTTCGGCCTTTACGATCACAATCTGGTGGCGCTCAACCAGCGGCACAGCGACGGCCGGCCCGATACGTTGTGGCGGGTGCGGCCGCGCCGCAT
>NZ_RZSC01000508.1:0-4416 GCF_003998155.1 Mesorhizobium sp. M1E.F.Ca.ET.063.01.1.1 | reverse complement strand
CGGTGGTGGCCAACGGCGATGTCGGCTCGCCGGAAGAGGCGGCGACGATCCTCGAACAGTCGGGCGCCGACGCGGTGATGATCGGCCGCGCCCACTACGGCGCGCCGTGGGCCGCGGGCAGTGTCGCGGCGGCTGCCGCCGATACATCGACGCACGGCATTCCCGAAACGCCGCAAGCGCTCGCCGACTACGTCGCTGCGCATTACGAGGACATGCTCTCGCTCTACGGCGTCGAAAGCGGGCTGCGTCAGGCGCGCAAGCATCTCGGCTGGTATCTCGACCGGCACGCGGCCAGGGCGTCGGCGGAGCAGCGGAAGCGTATCCTCACCTCTTTCGAGCCCACGGAGGTCATCCGAGGGCTGCGCGAGGCTCTTGCCGATCCTGTCATGCTGACCGAAATGCGGAGCGCGGCATGAAGGCGAGCGCTCCACAGCCAACCGAAATGGCGGATGCCGCCAACATCGTGCTGAACACCATCCGCCGCCCGGTGATCATGGTCGATGCCGACGGCTTCATCACTTTCGCCAACGCGGATGCCGAGGATTTCTTCCGCTCCAGCGCTACCATGCTCGCCCGCAACACTTTGTCCAAGCTGGTGCCGTTCGGCAGCCCGCTGCTGACGCTGGTCGACCAGGTGCGCGAGCGCCACGCGCCGGTCAACGAATACCGCGTCGACGTCTCCTCGCCGCGCCTCGGCATCGAGAAGATGGTCGATCTCTATGTCGCGCCGGTGCCGGAGTTCCCGGGTTCCGTCGTGGTGATGTTCCAGGAACGGTCGATGGCCGACAAGATCGATCGTCAGATGACGCACCGGGGTGCCGCCCGTTCCGTCACCGGCCTCGCGGCTATGCTGGCGCATGAGATCAAGAACCCGCTTTCGGGTATCCGCGGCGCCGCCCAACTGCTCGAACTGTCGGCCTCCGACGAGGACCGCGCGCTGACGAGGCTGATCACCGACGAGACCGACCGCATCGTCTCGCTGGTCGACCGCATGGAGGTGTTTTCCGACGAGCGGCCGATCGAGCGCTTCCCCGTCAACATCCATGTCGTGCTGGATCATGTGAAGGCAATCGCCAAAAATGGTTTTGCGAAGCGAATCAAGATTTTGGAAGAGTATGATCCATCGCTTCCTCCGGTCTTCGCCAATCGCGACCAGTTGATCCAGGTGTTCCTGAACCTGGTCAAGAATGCCGCCGAGGCGATCGGCGCCGACCCGCAGGGCGAGATCGTGCTGTCGACCGCCTTCCGGCCCGGCATCCGCGTTTCCGTGCCCGGAACGCAGGACCGTGTCTCGCTGCCGCTGGAATTTTGCGTGCACGACAACGGGCCCGGCGTTTCCGAGGACATCCTGCCGATCCTCTTCGACCCATTCATCACCACCAAGCCGAACGGCTCCGGCCTTGGGCTGGCGCTGGTTGCAAAGATCGTCGGTGAGCATGGCGGCATCATCGAATGCGATTCGACGCCGCGCGGGACCACGTTCCGCGTCCTAATGCCGGCCTGGAAGGAGACTGCGCCCGGCGCCGGCGACGAAGCTGAAGGAGACCGCAAATGACCGTTCGCGGCAATATTCTCGTCGCCGACGACGATGCGGCCATCCGCACCGTGCTCAACCAGGCGCTGTCGCGCGTCGGCCATGAGGTGCGCGTAACCTCGAATGCCTCGACGCTGTGGCGCTGGGTGGCAGCGGGCGAGGGCGATCTCGTCATCACCGACGTGGTGATGCCGGACGAGAACGCCTTCGACATGCTGCCGCGCATCAAGAAGGCGCGGCCGGAGCTGCCGGTCATCGTCATGAGCGCGCAGAACACCTTCATGACCGCCATCCGCGCTTCCGAGACCGGCGCCTACGAATATCTGCCGAAGCCGTTCGACCTCACCGAGTTGCTCAACATCGTCAATCGGGCGCTGGCCGAGCCGAAGCGGCCGAAGCTCGATTCGCGCGCCGACGAGCAGCCGGAGACGATGCCTTTGGTAGGCCGTTCGGCAGCCATGCAGGACATCTACCGCATGCTGGCCCGCATGATGCAGACGGACCTGACGGTGATGATCAGCGGCGAATCCGGGACCGGCAAGGAACTGGTGGCGCGCGCGCTGCATGAATATGGCCGCCGCCGCGGCGGGCCTTTCGTGGCAATCAACATGGCGGCGATCCCGCGCGACCTCATCGAATCGGAACTGTTCGGCCACGAGAAGGGCGCCTTCACCGGCGCCCAGAACCGCTCCACCGGCCGCTTCGAGCAAGCCGAGGGCGGCACGCTGTTCCTCGACGAGATCGGCGACATGCCGATGGAGGCGCAGACGCGCCTGCTGCGCGTGCTGCAGCAGGGCGAATACACGACAGTCGGCGGCCGTACCCCGATCAAGACCGACGTGCGCATCGTCGCCGCCACCAACAAGGACTTGCGGACGCTGATCAACCAGGGCCTGTTCCGCGAAGACCTGTTCTACCGCCTGAACGTCGTGCCGCTGAGACTTCCGGCGCTGCGCGAGCGGTCGGAAGACGTCCCTGACCTTGTGCGGCACTTCTTCAAGCAGGGCGCCAGCGAAGGCCTGCAGACCAAGCGCATTTCGGCGGGCGGCATCGAGCTGATGAAGCGCTATCCCTGGCCCGGCAACGTGCGCGAGCTCGAAAACCTGGTGCGCAGGCTGGCCGCGCTCTATTCGCAGGACGAGATTTCGGCCGAGATCATCGAGACGGAACTCAAGACCGGCGAAAGGCCTGTGGTGCCGGGCGTCGGACCGCTCATCCCCGACGATCTGTCGATCGGCCAGGCGGTCGAGCATTTCCTGCAGCGCTATTTTGCTTCCTTCGCCGGCGAACTGCCGCCGTCGGGGCTTTACCAGCGCATCCTTGCCGAGGTCGAGTATCCGCTGGTGCTGGCCTCGATGACGGCGACGCGCGGCAACCAGATCAAGGCGGCCGAGCTTCTGGGCCTCAACCGCAACACGCTGCGCAAGAAGATCCGCGAGCTCGGCGTCAACGTCTACAAGGCCTCAAGACAGATCTAGACCTTCGATGCCTGCCAGATGCTTTGCCGGCCCCATCTCGTTTGTTCAGCCCGTCAGCCGACGGGCGGAACGCTTTGTTTCTACTTCATATAATTGGTTCAGAGATAGTCTCTGACGGTGTCCGCGATCATTACATCAAGGCAGCTGGCCTTCACGCCGAGGAGATGCTCGGTATCGGAAGAATCGACCAGCAGCGGGCGATCGAAGAGATATTTCATTTCCACGAGCTCATGCATGCCCAGGGCTTCCATCTCGGCGATGGAATAGCAACGCATTGACGCAACCTCCCTTCCAAGCATCGCCGCGGTTCTGCGGATAAGATCGCGGGGCGAAGCGTATTGCGACGGGACATGGAAGGCTCGTCCCCATTCACCCGTGTAGAAGGCTGACGCGACGAGCGTCCGGGCGACGTCCTTGATGAAAGCCCAGGCATGATCGGCGTCGAGGTCTCCCAAGAAGGCGACGGGCTTTCCTTGAACGATGGATGGCAGTGCGAGAAGCGAGAAGTAGGTGACCGCGCCATGCCCCAGATAATCGCTGGAACGCACCTCGATGGCCGGTACGCTGGCTCGAGACACACGCTGCCACATTATCGTCCGAACAGTGCCCTTCCTCGATGTCGGGTCGAGCGGCAAGTCTGAGTGAAGGGAACTATCAGCGTTTTCGCCGTAGCCGTAGAGGTTTCCGAGCAGGATGATCTTCGCATCGACGGCCTCCGCCGCGCGCACCGTGCCGTCGACGATCGGAAAGAAGTCGGTCGGCCACCGGTGATAAGGCGCCATGGCGCACATGAAGATGGCATCCGCGCCCCGGCTGATGCGTGAAAGTTCGGCGGCATCGGTGGCGTCCGCCTGCCTCGCGCGCACGCCGGGCAAATCGATATCGCTCCCGCTCCTGCTTATGAGGACGACATCATGCTCCTGCTCACCGAGCAGGCGCGCCGTCTCGCGCCCGACCGGGCCTGCTCCGACGACAACATAGTAACTCATATGAACCTCTTTGCGTTGGCAAACGAGGCGCAGGTCTAAAGGGCTTCGGCATTGAAAATCGCGCAGGAACCGCCAAATGTTGAGCAGGTTCTGCCATGATTTTGAGGCTCGTTTCACATGCATCCGCAGTTCACTTCGGCCCGGGCCTCGGCTGGCATATCAATCGCTTCACGGCATGTCGAAGCAGGCACCTATCGGCTGCCGCGGGCGGATCATCACCGCATCATGGTTCATGCCAGCGCGGCGACGCGCACCTATTGCAATGACGCCGGGCGATATTTCTTACGGCGAGCTGGTGACATTGATTTCGTACCCGCGGGACAGGAGGGCGGGTTCGAGGCTGAAACCTCATTCGGAACGGGGGAGGTTCGCTTGCCGCCTGTCATGCCCGAGGGGGTGGCGTCGGAGGATGAGG
>NZ_RZSC01000507.1:0-4422 GCF_003998155.1 Mesorhizobium sp. M1E.F.Ca.ET.063.01.1.1 | reverse complement strand
CGCTTGAGATCCTCGAGCGCTGCCGCCGGGACGACAGCCGCGTCTCAATCATCTCGCGCGAGAACCGCGGCCTCGTCGCCAGCCTCAACGAGGGGCTGGCGGTCGCGCGCGGCGAGCTGGTCGCGCGCATGGATGCCGACGACTTCGCCTATCCCTGGCGCCTGTCGCGGCAGGCGGCGCTGTTTGCCGCGCGGCCCGAGCTCGGCTTCTGCGGCTCGCTTGTCGACATGCTGCAATACGGCCGCGTCGCACGGGGCAGGCTCGATCCGGTGTTCCGCCTCGACCTCTCCGTGCTGTCGCAGTTCTTCACGATCTTCATGCACCCGACGGTGGTCTACAACCGCCGGATCATCGGCGAGGCCGACCTCCATTACGACGGTACCTACCGGCATGCCGAGGATTTCGACCTCTTCCGGCGGCTTGCCGGCTGCTATCCGGCGGCCATGATGGAGGAGAGCCTGTTGGTCTACCGCGTGCATCCCGGCAGCGTGACCAGCCGGCATACGAGGGAGATGCGGCGCACGCATCTCAGGATCGTGGCGGAGAATCTCGAGCACGAGGGCCTGGCGCAGGACAGCACAGACCTACGCGCCATCGGTGACGAGGTTTCCTTCGACACCGTGCGACGGGCGGCAGCCTTCATCCGCGCGCTGGAGGAGCATATCGCGGCACTGCCAGCGGCAACCCGGCCGAGCTTCGAGGCCGGCGCGCTCAACCTGTTCTATTTTCTCTACCAGCTCGTAAACGACGAGGAACGCCCGGCCCTGACCCACGAGCTTTTGACGCTTGCCGCGAAATGGAACGCGATCCGCCGCCGCGAGAAATACGCGCTCAGCCCCTGTGCCTGGGCCCCCTGGCTGAGCCAGGCCTCGATGTGGGCGGGCAAACGCGCGGACCGGATGGCCCACCGCTTCAAATCCGCGCCGGCGGCATCGGTGCTGGCACGCTATCGGATGGGGACGGCATGAGGGAGATGGGCCAAGTTGTCATACAGGGCTGTAACCGCCAATGCTGGCGGGACAGCACCCCCCTCTGGCCTGCCGGCTCCGGCCCTTCGCTACCGCTCCGGGCGTTCGTCGTTCGCGAAGCCAAGCAATTGGCTTCGCGTCCGCTTCGCGGACCACTCCTCACCCCCCGCAAGGGGGGAGATTGGCGGCTTCGCCGACGGCGCCCACTTATTCGCCGCTTGAGATTGGCGAAAGTCGAGGCGACGTCCAATCTCCCCCCTTGCGGGGGAGATGTCCGGCAGGACAGAGGGGGGTGTGAAGGATCGCGACGCATCGCATCTATCTGTCGGGGCGAGGCAGCCGCCGAGGCCACGCCATGAACGACGCGCGCCATCCGCTGCCGCGGCTCCCGGTCCTGCCCGCGCCTCCCTGGCCCAGGCAGCGGCCGCGGGTCTCCTTCATCGTCTGCACGCGCGACCGCGCGACGGTGCTGGAAGCCTGCATCGACTCGATCCGGGCCGCCTGCAGGGCGCACCCCACCTTCGCCGCCGAACTGGTGGTGGTCGACAACGGCTCGCGCGACGGCACGGCGGAATATCTTTCCCGGATCGCCGCGGCCTCCGACCTTCTCCTGACCACGATCCGCGAGCCGCGCCCCGGACTGGCGACGGCGCGCAATGCCGGGCTGGCGCGGGCGCGCGGGCGCGTTCTGGTCTTCGTCGACGACGATTGCAGGCTCGACCGCAACTACCTCGTCGACCTCGAACGGCATTATGCAAGCGGCGATAAATGGCTGATCCGCGGCGGCCGCGTCGAGATCGGCGACGCGCGCGACCTGCCTTTCACGATAAAACGCTGCGACAAACGCGAGCGGCTGACGCCCGCCGTCCATCCGGGCGGTTTCGTGCTCGGCTGCAACATGACCATGCATCGCGACGTCGCCGCCTTGATCGGCCCCTTCGACGAACGTTTCGGCGCTGGCGGGGCGCTGCGTTCGGCCGAGGACACGGACTATCTGGTGCGCGCCATGCTTGCCGGCATCGCGGTCGAATATGTGCCGGACATGACGATCCTCCATCACCACGGCAGGCGCGACCGCAAGGCGATCGGCCGGCTGCACCGCGACTATCATTTCGGCAACGGCGCGCTCTGCCTGAAGCACATCCGCCGCGCGCCCTGGCTGCTGCGCCACTTCTACTGGGCGACGCGGTCGGCGTTGCGTGAGCTGATCGGCGGCCCGCGTTTCGATCACGAGCTCAAGCTGTCGCATTGGCCGATCGTGCTGATGAACCTCGCGGGCGCGGCGAAGTTCATGGCTCTGGTGTTGGCCAGACGGCCGCCACGACAAGCGCGGCTCGCCAACGAGACCGCCGAGACCAGGGCGGAGGCCGGCGCGCGATGACCGGACGCCCGACGCTGCCGATGCTGCGGCGCGCGCTTGGCCGCCGTCAGCTCGGCCTGCTGCCTGTGGTCGTCGTACTCGGCCTTGCAAGCGCCGCGCTCGAAGGTTTCGGCATCGGGCTCATCATCCCTCTGCTCGGCATCATCATGGGGCATGGCGAGGCGACCGGCATGGCGGGCCTTTCCGCCCTGCTCCAGCAGGTCGGCGCCGGGCTCGGCGAGCGCGAGCGGCTGATCGCGATTTCGGCCGCGATCCTCGGCTCGATCCTTTTCAAGAACCTGCTCGCCTTCGCCAATTCGGTGCTCACTGCCCACATCTACGGCAAGGCCAGCCAGACGATACGCGGCGCGTTGGCCGAACGGCTGCTGACCGTCGGCTATCCCTTTTTCCTGAGGGAAAGCCCGGGGCGGCTGCTCAACATCATCTCCAACGAATCCTGGCGGGCGTCGGACGCCATCCAGGGGGTGCTCGGCGCCATCGTCAGCGCCTCGGCGGCGCTTATCCTGCTTGCATTCCTGCTGCTCTTATCCTGGCAGATGACGCTTTTGGTGATGCTCGGGCTGGCGCTGGTGCAGGCCGCGCACATGGCGCTGTCGGCCCGTCTGAGGGCGCCGAGCCGCAGTGTTTCGGCGCGCAACAGCGCGCTCGCATCGCAGATGCTGCACCTCGTCCATGCCGGCCGGCTGATCCGCATCTTCGGCCAGGAGGCGCGCGAGAAGGCTGCATTCGAGAAGGCCTCCGACGGCGTGCGGCGGGCGGCCTTCCTGCTCTCCAACCGGCAGGGCGCGCTGGCGCCGCTGACCGAAGTGTTGCACGCCATGCTGTTCCTGGCGGTGGTGATCGGCGCCTGGCTCGCCGGCTTGAGCTTTCCGGTGGTCGCGTCCTTCCTCATCCTGCTCTACCGCCTGCAGCCGCATGTCAGGGCGCTGCAGATGACATGGAGCCAGTTGCAGGGGCTTTCCGGCTCGCTGGAAGAGGTGACCTGGCTGCTCGATCCCAACGGCAAGCCCGCGCCGCCTGAGGGCAGCCGCCCCTTCGCCGGCCTTGGCGACAGAATAGCCTTCGAGGGCGTGAGCTTCAGCTATGCCAATGAGGAACAGCGCGCGGCGGTGCTGCACGCGGCGAGCTTCGACATCGTGAGCGGCCGCTCGACGGCGCTGATCGGCCGCTCGGGCGCCGGCAAGACGACGATCGTCAATTTGCTCTGCCGCTTCGTCGAGCCGGACGGGGGCAAGATCCTCGTCGACGGAGCGCCGCTCGGCGAGATCGACCCGGCCGACTGGCGCCGCCATATCGCGCTCGCCAGCCAGGAGCTGGAGCTGGTCGACGGCACCATCCTCGACAACATCACCTACGGCAAGGACACGGCGAGCGCTGAAGAGGCGCGCCGCGCGGCCGAGCTCGCCGAGGCGCACGCCTTCATCGAGACGCTGCCGCAAGGCTACCAGACGGTGGTCGGCTATCGCGGCGTCAACCTGTCGGCCGGGCAAAGGCAGCGCATCGCGCTGGCGCGAGCGCTGCTGCGCGACCCCGACATATTGATCCTCGACGAGGCCACCAACGCGGTCGACGGGCTTTCGGAAGCGGCGATCGTAGAGACGCTGAAATCGCGCGCCGGCCGCCGCACCACCATCGTCATCAGCCACCACCACTCGACGATCTCGTTCTGCGACGATCTGGTGATCCTGGAGCACGGCAGGGTGAAGAAGCAGGCGCCGTTCGCGGAGATGGCGAAGCTCAGCATGGACGAGCTGTATCGGCCGGAGTGAGCGCTGGAATCTCCCCCCTCGAGGGGGAGAAGTCGCCGAAGGCGACAGAGGGGGTCGCCGCGCGTTGAGCGCCAGCGCCCTGCGCGCCCAGAGATGAGGTCGGCGCTCTACGTGAGACGACCCCCTCTGGCCGCTTCGCGGCCATCTCCCCCTCAAGGGGGGAGATTAGCTGGCGCTACTCACCCTGCCATCGCAAGCGGCACGGCGCTCTTGTTGGGGATCTGGATGTCGATCTCCAGCGTCGACATGGTCGCGCCGCGGTCCATCGAGACCTGGAGATAGTCCTGGTCGATCTGCACGTGCT
>NZ_RZSC01000506.1:0-4422 GCF_003998155.1 Mesorhizobium sp. M1E.F.Ca.ET.063.01.1.1 | reverse complement strand
CTTGGCGGTTGCGATGTCGCGCACCGTGGCGGCGGCCGCGACGTTCAAGTCGAAATTCTCGCCCTGATAGCGCGGGTCGCCGCGACGGAAATCGCCTTCGGGATAATCCTCCGCGCGCCTGACGTCGCCGGCGAGGAAGCCGCGGCCGAGCGGCGCGAACGGCACCAGGCCGATGCCGAGTTCCGCAAGCGCCGGGATGATCTCGGGCTCGAGGTTGCGCTCCCACAGCGAATATTCGCTCTGCAGCGCCGAGACCGGATGCACGGCATGCGCGCGGCGGATGTTGGAAATCCCCGCCTCCGACAGGCCGAAGAAGCGCACCTTGCCTTCCGCCACCAGCTCGCCGACCGCGCCGGCGACATCCTCCATCGGCACGTCAGGGTCGACGCGGTGCTGGTAGAGGAGGTCGATGCGGTCGGTGGCAAGCCGCTGCAGCGAAGCCTCCACCACCTCGCGGATATGCTCTGGCCGGCTGTCGCGCCCCGTTCCGTCCTGCTTGCCGTCGACGATGCGGAAGCCGAATTTTGTCGCGATCGTCACCTGATCGCGCCGGCCCTTCAGCGCGCGGCCGAGCAGCTCCTCGTTGATGAAGGGCCCGTAGACCTCGGCCGTGTCGAGGAAGGTGCAGCCGAGCTCGATCGCCCGGTGCAGCGTCGCGATCGACTCCGCCTCGTCGGCCGGTCCGTAGGACTGGCTCATGCCCATGCAGCCGAGGCCGATCGCCGAGACGACGAGCCCCTGGTTGCCGAGTTTCTGCTTGCCCAGGCTCATCGTCTTGCTCCGGCCGAATTTGCAACCCGGCTAAATTATAGGGTCGGCACCGAGCACGTCCAGCGCTTGATCCATGTCAAGGGAAACCGGAGAGCGGGATCGTATGGTCGGTCCGTCTTGGGAAGGACGCAAGGCGGGCGGGTGGTTCCGGCCGACTCCACTCCCTCGGAACCCTGACGGAACCACCTGGACCGCCTTGTTGGCTCAGGCCATCGGCAGCAGCCGACGCATGATCAGCGAGGCGTGGCCGCCGACCCCATGCGCCGCCGGCCGGTGCTCGACCACCTCGAAGCCATGCTTGCGGTAGAAGGCGATCGCCCGGTCGTTACCCTCGATCACCTCCAGCGCGATGCTGGGAATGCCGGCATGGGCGGCGAGCACGGCATGCAGAAGATCGACGGCAAGGCCGGTGCCGAACTCCTGCGGTTCGATATGCAGCCGGTCGAGCATGACGTCGCCTTTCTCATCCATCGCCGCCATCGCATAGCCCGCGATCGAGCCATCGGTCCGCTCCGCGACGAACGACATCTTGTCGTGGTCGGCGAGCTCCTCGGCCAATTTCTCCGGCGCGTGCTTCTCGTCGGAAAGCCGAGCGGTGTTTTCTTCACCCATGATCGGCGAATAGGTCCGCCGCCAGGACCCTCCGAGCAACCGCGATACCTCTGCCAGGTCGTTCTTTGCCATCGCCCTGATCTGCACCATTGCAATCTCCTTCGCTTGCCGGCGCAAGGCGGCGGCGCGGCCCACCTTCTGCGGCCCTGCGCGAATGCCTGGCAAGGCCGGCCGCCGGATCACTCGAACGGGCTGACAAGGCGAAGTGTTCCGATGCTGCACTGCACAAGTTCGCCTGGCAGCGCGGCAGCCGCTGCTTGTCCTCCCACCATCCTGAATAAGCCCATGATTACAGTGCGTTGAAATTAAGACAGGCGCCGAAAAATTCCGGGTTTCGGCCTTGAAACCCCTAGGCGCCAGACTAGTTCGATAGACGCGCGCGGCCCAGAAGAGGGCGTTCGCGGAGGGAGGGTTCCATGGTTGCCAAGGAAGTGAAATTCCACACCGAGGCCCGCGACAAGATGCTGCGCGGGGTCGATATCCTGGCCGACGCGGTAAAGGTGACGCTCGGGCCCAAGGGCCGCAACGTGGTCATCGACAAGTCGTTCGGCGCCCCTCGCATCACCAAGGACGGTGTGACGGTGGCGAAGGAAATCGAACTGGTGGACAAGTTCGAAAACATGGGCGCACAGATGGTGCGCGAAGTGGCGTCGAGGACCAGCGACATCGCCGGCGACGGAACCACCACCGCCACGGTCCTTGCTCAGACCATCGTGCGGGAAGGGGCGAAGGCCGTCGCCGCCGGCATGAACCCGATGGACCTGAAGCGCGGCATAGATCGCGCCGTCGAGGCGGTCGTGGCCGAGATCAAGGCCAATGCCCGCAAGGTGACCCGCAACGACGAGATCGCCCAGGTCGGCACCATCTCGGCCAATGGCGATGCCGAGATCGGCCGCTTCCTGGCCGAGGCGATGCAGAAGGTCGGCAATGAAGGCGTCATCACCGTCGAGGAGGCCAAGACCGCCGAAACCGAGCTCGAGGTCGTCGAGGGCATGCAGTTCGATCGCGGCTATCTCAGCCCCTATTTCATCACTAACCAGGACAAGATGCGCGTCGAGCTGGAGGAGGCCTATCTGCTGATCCACGAGAAAAAGCTCTCCAACCTGCAGGCGCTGCTGCCGATCCTTGAGGCGGTGGTGCAGTCGAGCAAGCCGCTGCTGATCATCGCCGAGGATGTCGAGGGCGAAGCTCTGGCGACGCTGGTCGTCAATAGGCTGCGCGGCGGATTGAAGGTCGCCGCCGTCAAGGCGCCCGGCTTCGGCGACCGTCGCAAGGCGATGCTGGAAGACATTGCCATCCTCACCGGGGGTCAGGTCATCTCCGAGGATCTCGGCATCAAGCTGGAGAATGTCACGCTCGAGATGCTCGGCCGCGCCAGGCGGGTGACCGTCGAAAAGGAAACCACCACCATCGTCGATGGCGCCGGTGGGAAGGAGGAGATCCGGGGCCGCGTCGCCCAGATCCGGCAGCAGATCGACGAGACCACCTCAGATTATGACCGCGAGAAACTGCAGGAACGGCTGGCTAAGCTCGCCGGCGGCGTGGCTGTCATCCGCGTCGGCGGCTCGACAGAGGTCGAGGTCCGGGAGCGCAAGGACCGGGTCGACGACGCGCTGCACGCCACACGCGCGGCGGTCGAGGAAGGCATCCTGCCCGGCGGCGGCGTCGCGCTGCTGAGAGCCGTAAAGGCGCTCGACGGGGCCGTCGTCGACAATGCGGACCAGAGGACCGGCATCGAGATCGTGCGCCGCGCGCTGGAAACGCCGGTGCGCCAGATCGCCGAAAATGCCGGCGCAGAAGGCTCTCTCATCGTCGGCAGGTTGCGCGAAAGCGGCGAATTCTCCTTCGGCTGGAACGCGCAGACCGGCAACTATGGCGATCTCTACGGCCAAGGCGTGATCGATCCCGCCAAGGTGGTGCGCACCGCGCTGCAGGACGCCGCCTCCATCGCCGGCCTGCTCGTCACCACCGAGGCGATGGTGGCGGAAAAGCCGAAGAAGGAGACCGCTCCGGCAATGCCGCCCGGAGCGGGAATGAATTATTGAGCCAGCCACTTCGCCATCCCCCGGCTTAGGCCGTGGGTGGCGAAGCTCAGGGGCTTTCGCAATCACGACCTTGCCGGAACGATCGCCGCCGTTGCGCCAAAATTGACTCCCCCGCCGCTCTCCGCCATCCTTATATCCGCCGCCCTTCACGCGGCAGCATGTTCAGAGTGAGGCCATGGCCAGTCCCGTCGCCAGAGAAAATTCCCGCCGCGCCGCGGTGAAGAAGGCGCTCGACCGCCACAAGGTCCATGTCACCGCGCAGAGCTTTTCCGGCGGCACCTACAGCGCGCGCGTGCTGGTCGATGGCGAGGCCTATTGGGTCGACGAGTTCCGGCTTGACCAGCTCAGGCAGGGGTTGACGCCCGCCGAGCTGGAATTGACGCCGGCCGCCGACGATTGAGCGTGGCTGCCGTCGTCTCGCACTGCGCCGGAAAATCCGAAATGCTGGCAGGACAGAGGGGGGTGTGACGGAACGCGGCCTTTGCCATTGTCTGCTCTGCGCCTTGGCGCCTAACCCATGCCCTCCAAGCTCAAATCCTACCGCGCCAAGCGAGAGTTCAGCCGCACGCCGGAGCCCACTGGCGGACTGATCGGCGAGGGCGGCAACCGCTTCGTCGTCCACAAGCACCACGCCACCGCCGACCATTACGACCTGCGCCTCGAAGTCGGCGGCGTGCTCAAAAGCTGGGCGGTGCCGCGCGGGCCTTCGCTCAACCCGGCCGACAAGCGCCTCGCCGTCGAGACCGAGGACCACCCCATCGAATATATCGACTTCGAGGGCGTCATCCCCGAAGGCGAATATGGCGGCGGGCCGATGATCGTCTGGGACACCGGCACCTGGGCGCCGATGGAGGATGTCGAAAAGAGCCTCAGGACCGGCGCCTTCAAGTTCCGGCTGGCCGGCCAGAAGCTCAATGGCGGCTGGATGCTGACCAGGCTGAAGCCCAAGCCCGGCGAGGACGAGAACAAGAAGAACTGGCTCTTGTTCAAGGAG
>NZ_RZSC01000505.1:0-4427 GCF_003998155.1 Mesorhizobium sp. M1E.F.Ca.ET.063.01.1.1 | reverse complement strand
GTACGAGGCCGAGCAGCAGCCTGGCGAAGGTCGTCTTGCCGCTGCCGGATTCGCCGACCAGACCGAGCGTCTCGCCGGGCCTCAGGCTGACCGAGACGTCCTTCACCGCCCTCAGCGGCCGGCCGTGGCTGGCATAGGTCTTGTTCAGCCCCTCGACCTGCAGCACCGGCGGTGCCTGCTTGGGTGCTGCGGCGGGGGTCTCGGCTGGTGTCGCGCGCGGCAGCGACTGCGCCTTGTCATGATAGTGGCAGCGCGACAGTCGGCCTTCCCCCAGGTCGTAGAGCGGCGGCGGCTCGCTGCGGCAGCGCTCCGTCGCCAGGGCGCAGCGATCGGCGAAGGCGCAGCCGGTGATGTTGGCGCCGATGCCGGGCAGGAATCCGGGGATGGTGTCCAGGCGGCCCTGGTCCTTGCGCTGGCCGCCGCGCGGCAGGCAACGCATCAGCGCCACCGTGTAGGGATGGCGCGGATCGTTGAAGACGTCCTTGGTCGAGCCTTCCTCGACCAGCATGCCGGCGTAGAGCACGCCGACACGGTCGCACATCTTCGAGACGACGGCGAGGTTGTGGCTGATGAACAGGATCGAGGCCGAGAGCTCGCGCCGCAATTGCGCGATCAGGTCGAGCACTTCGGCTTCCACCGTCGCGTCGAGACCCGTCGTCGGCTCGTCGAGGATCAGCATCGACGGATCGTTGGCCAAGGCCATGGCGATCGCCACGCGCTGCTGCATGCCGCCGGAAAGCTGGTGCGGGTAGCGCTGCATGACACTTGCCGGATCGGAGATGCGCACCCGGTTCAGCATGGCAATGGCCTTGTCGCTCGCCGCCTGTCCAGTGACACCGGCGAGCTCAAAGATCTCGGTCAGCTGGCGGCCGATGCGCAGCGACGGGTTCAGCGCCTTGCCGGGGTCCTGATAGACCATCGACACGCTTTCCGCCCGCGCCCGCCGCAGCGCTTCGCCATCGAGCTTCATCACGTCCTGGCCGTCGAGCGCGATCGAGCCGCCGGTGATCGAGCCATTGCGCGGCAGGTAGCGGACCACAGCGAGCGCCGCCGTCGACTTGCCGCAGCCGGATTCGCCGACGAGCCCGTAGGCCTCGCCGCGGCCGATGGTGAGGTTGACATTGCGCAGCACCGCCCGGTTGCGGCCGCCGACACGGTAGGCGACGGAGAGATCTCTGAGCTCGAGTGCGTTCTTGTCAGTCATTGAACGCTCCATGGACGCCGTCGGCCACCAGATTGACGCCGATAACCAGGGAGGCGATGGCCAGGGCATCGAACAGCACCGTCCACCAGAAGCCGCCGCCGATCATGCCGTAATTGCTGGAGATGCTTAGACCCCAGTCGGGGGAGGGCGGCTGGATGCCGAAGCCCATGAACGAGAGCGTGGCGACGGCGAAGATCGCGTAGCCGAGACGTACCGTCGTCTCGACCAGGATCGGCGGGATGACATTGGGCAGGATCTCGACGAACATCGTATGCAGCGCGCCTTCGTGGCGCAGCTTTGCCGCCGCGACATAGTCGAGTTCGCGTTCAGCAAGCACCGCCGAGCGCACCGTGCGGGCGATGATCGGCGCGAAGCTCAGGCCGATGACGACGATGACGGTGATCTTCGACGTGCCGAGCGCGACGATGGCGAGCAGCGCGATGATCACCACCGGGATCGCCATGAAGGCCTCGAGAACGCGGCTGATCACGTCGTCGACGATGCCGCGGAAATAGCCGATGAGGAGGCCGAGTGCGGTGCCGGCGACGGTCGCGAGCAACGTGGCTAAAGGCGCCACCGTCAGGATGTCACGCGAGCCGACGATGACGCGCGAGAAGACGTCGCGGCCGATCTGGTCGGTGCCGAACCAGTGCTCGGCCGACGGTGGTGCAAGGGCGTTGATGATGTCGTCGGCGAGTGGGTCGTAAGGCACGAAATGCTCGCCGAACAGCGCGCAGATGATCCAGAACAGGACGATGCCAAGCCCGGTCAGGAACGTTCCTGACCGCAACAGCGAGTGCAACACCTCGCCCCAGGGACCGCGCCGCGTCGCGGCGTCGGGTGTGGGCAGGTTCGCGGGAGTATCTGTCACGCTCATTGCTCTGCTCCCAGCCGGATGCGCGGGTTGAGCACGGAATAGAGGAAGTCGGCGACGAGGGTCGCCACCGCATAGACGATGCCGATGGTGAGGATGCCGGCCTCGAGCATCGGGAAATCCTTGCCGCGTGCCGCGGTGAAGATCAGCGAGCCGATGCCCTGGTAGCGGAACAGCGTCTCGATCACGACCAGGCCGCCGATCAGGTAGCCGGTCTGCGTGGCGATGACGGTGATGGTCGGCAACAGCGCGTTGCGCAGCACATGCCGCCAGATCACCGTGCGCCACGGCAGGCCCTTGAGCACGGCGGTGCGAGTATAGTCGGAATCGAGCGCCTCGATCATGCCGGATCGCGCCATCCGGGCGATATAGCCGAACAGCACCAAAAACAGCGGCAGCGACGGCAGGATGAGATAGTAGAGCTGGGTGAAGAAGCCGGCGCCCTTCGGCCAGGAAGCGGCGATCGGCAGCCAGCGCAGCCACACGCCGAAGATCAGGATCAGGATGATGCCGGTGACGAATTCCGGCAGCACCATCACCGACAGGCCGCCGAGGCTGATGATGCGGTCGAGCGGCCGGTTGAGGTTGAGCGCGGCGATGACGCCGCCGAGGATGCCGATCGGCACCACCAGCACGAAAGCGACCAGCGCCAGCTTCATCGAATTGCCCAAAGCGTCGATGACGAAGGGCGCGACCGGCGCGCGGAAAATGTAGGACGTGCCCATGTCGCCATGCAGGAAGTTCCAGATCCAGGTTCCGTACTGGACGAGCAGCGGGCGATCGACGCCGAGCGAATGGTTGAGCGCGTCGACGGCGCGCTCATCGGCGAATGGCCCCAATATGGCGCGCCCGACATTGCCGGGCAGCACCTGGCCGCCGAGGAACACCATGACGCTGAGCAGGAACAGCGTAATGAGCGACAGGCCGAGGCGCCGGACGAGGAAGGCGAGGATGGCGAATACTCCTATTGGAGCCGGCTCTCCGCGGAGAGCCGGCTGTCAGGGATAAGCTTGTTCGCTGTCGTCAGGCCTTCGATGCCTTTTCCAGGAACAGCTGCGACATGGCGGTGGGCTGCACGCCCGTCACGCCCTTCGCCGTCGCAGTCAGGTAGTCGTAGAAATAGCCGAAGATCACCGGCGTTTCCTCGAGCAGCAGCTTCTGGATCTTGCCGGCGCTGGCCTTCTGCGCCTCGAGGTCGAGGGCCGCGATATAGCTGGTCGCCAGCTGGTCGTAGTCCTTGTTCTTGAAGTGGGCGGCATTCCAGGTGCCGTCGCTCTTCAGCGGCGCCGCGAGATAGACGTTCGGCACGCCGCGATGGCCGTAGTCGGTGATGCCCATCACCGAGTCCAGCCAGTTCGACTTGCCGAACACCGCATCGCCGTAATAGGCGCCCTGGTCGAGGATGTTGAGCTCGAGCTCGATGCCGATCTCCTTGACCCAATTCTGGATGAGCTGGGCGTATTCGGGGATTTCCAGATAGCGCTCGGTCGTCAGCGTTACCTTGAAGCCCTTGCCGGCGCCGGCCGCTTCCATCAACTGCTTGGCCTGCGCGATGTCCTGCTCGCGCTGCGGCACGCTGGTGTCGGTCGACGGATAGGCGCTCGCAAACGGGCTGTCGTTGCCTTCCTGGGCGCGGCCCTTCATCAGGCCGGCGACCAGCTTCTTGCGGTCGATGCTGAGCGCGATTGCCCGGCGCACCCGCGGATCCTTGAACGGGTCGGAATCGCAGCGCAGGTGCAACTGCTGGTGCGCCACCGACTTCAGGCTGATGATGTCGACATTCGGATCGTTGAGCAGACCGACGCCGGCCAGCACCGGCATCTGGTTGATGATGTCGATCTGGCCGCCCTGCAGCGCCAGGATCTGCGGCTGGATGTCGGTGAAGAAGGTGAACTCGGTGCGTTCCGGCAAGGCCTTTTCGCCCCAGTAGTCCTCGTTGCGCACGAAAGAGGCGCCGACCTTCGGCGTGTACTTCTCCAGCTTGAACGGCCCGGTGCCGTCGAAGCTCTTTTCGTAGTCGCCCTTGTAGCTCGCCGGGATGATGACGGCGTTGTAGTTGTCGGACGACACCATGTAAGGGAAGTTGCCGTTCGGCGCGTCGAGGTGGAATTCAACCGTGTAGTCGTCGACCTTCTTGGTGTTGCCCTTCTGCAGGATGCCGCTGAACACCGACAGCGCGTTGGACGAGTTGGCGGGATCGGCGAGGCGGTCGATGCTGGCCACCACGTCTTCGGCCTTCATCTCGCCGCCCGAGTGGAATTTCACGCCCTTGCGCAGTGTGAAGGTCCACACCGTGCCGTCGGCGTTCGGCTTCCAGCTTTCCGCCAGCGCCGGCTTCAGCACCAGGTC
>NZ_RZSC01000504.1:0-4436 GCF_003998155.1 Mesorhizobium sp. M1E.F.Ca.ET.063.01.1.1 | reverse complement strand
GTATGGCGAATTCGGCCCGCCGAAGTCCGACGCGGGCACGCGTGACATTCCAATTTCGGCTGGCACCGTCGCCATGTTGAAGACGTGGAAGAAGGAGTGCCCGACAGGCGATTTGGATCTCGTCTTCCCGACCACGACGGGCGCCGTCGAGGGGCACGCCAATCTGTTGCACCGCGTTTTCCATCCCGCACAGATCACAGCCGGAATTGCAACCAAGACCGACAAGTTGGGCGAAGACGGCAAGCCAATCATGGAAGCCAAGTTTGGCCTTCACGCGCTTCGGCATGCCGCCGCAGCGCTGTTCATCGAACAGGGCTTCGCACCTAAGAAGGTGCAGAACCTAATGGGCCACGCGTCGCTGCAAATGACCTATGACGTGTACGGGTATTTGTTCCCATCGGAAGACGATGACCGCAGCAAAATGGCTGCAATGGAGTCCAGTCTTTTCGGCTAATTCCGCCCGTTACCATTGGCTCCATGCAACATATCTGCAACATATCGGCAAATTATATAACAAAATCAATGTCGATATGCGGTTTTGTAAACCGAAGGTCGCGGGTTCGATCCCTGCCGGGGGCACCATCCTTCGCTCTTCGAGCTTCGGATGGCAGGCCACCCGAAGGTCGCTAGACGTGCGAACGGACCAAAGCGACCTTGCTACGAGGCTGTTGCAACTTCGCCGGCGGCTGTTCCACCGAACGTATTCCTTACCCTCACCGACTTGAACACATAGGCAACCCAGATCCCGGTCAGAACAAATCCGGCGATAGGTGCTGCCAGCGCATCTCCCGCGAGAACCTGGCTGATTGGTGCGCCTAGAATCGTTGAGGTCCAAACAGCGTCGAGCGCGAACACAAATGGGATCGCGATCCACTGGTACAGGAATAGCTGTTTGAAACGAGGGCTCCGCCGTAGCATTGCGACGAGAACAACCAATTGCAGCAGTGTAAACCCCAGCAACAGCACGATTTCGCCACAGACGGCCAAAGGGCCATTAGGTAACGTCATGAGCTGCCGGTAACCCTCACTCGAGGAAAACAGCTCGGCCAGCGTGCGGAACGGCGCCAAGGTCTGGCCGATTGCCAGCAGCATCAACCAGCCTCCAAATCCCACTAAGTCGCCTGGATTCTGCGACGGCTTGGCCGCCGAGCGGACGGCAAAGAAAACAGGCACACCGACCAGCAGCAGAACGATTGCCCAATGCCAGATGGAAAATTGCATCCAACCCCTCCCTCAAGATGCCCTTCTAGGTTGTAGAAGATCTCAATTTCAACTCAAGAGGCAATCTCGGGGAGTAAAGCGCCGCCTTCGCGGTCCAAGTGACGAAAGTCGTCCGATAGCCGAAACCAGAGCAGGCTTCGAACCTGGCGCTGCCGGCAAGACCCGTCGCCCTATATTTCCGGCAAGATGCTATTCCGACTGGATGCTGCCATGTCGCGAACACTGATCGTCATTGGTCTCAGCATGGTCGCCATAGGCCTGCTGTGGCCCTGGGTGACCCGGATCGGCCTTGGCAGGTTGCCCGGTGACATCGTGATCGAGCGTGAGAACTTCAGACTCTACGTTCCCATCACCACCGGAATACTGATCAGCGTCGTGCTCTCGGCGATCCTATGGCTGATCAACCGTTAGGGGATGCTCCGGCCCTCGCCTCGATCGTCTCACATCCCAATCGCCGCCACCAAGATCCTGTTCTGCCTTCGAATCGCCGCGCGCAGGTCCGGTATCTTCGCCTCATCTCTCTTCACGAACTCGATGAACATCATGTTCATGTTGTTGAAGATCAGCTCGCCCACCGCCGGGCCGTCGATGTCTGACCGCACCAGGCCGATCTCCTGCAGCCGCGCGATCAACGCCCGGATCTGCTCGGTCAACTCACGGTCCAGCGCGGTATAGGCCTGGCCGAACGGGCTGTCGGGCAATTGCGTCGAGATCGCCATTGCCTGCCGCCACATCTCCTTGCTCAGATAATTCAGCGAGTGCTCGATATAGATGCCGATCAGCGTGTCGAGCGCGTCGCCGACATTGGCGGGCGGGCTGGCGACCACGCCTCGCCCGGCATTGAGCACCTCGTTGACCTCCATCGACACGATGGCGCCGAGGATGTCGCCCTTGTTCTGGTAGTAATTGTAGATGGTGCCGATCGAGACCTCGGCCTGCGCGGCGATCGCCTCGATCTTGGCGCCTTCATAGCCGGCTTCGCGAAACAGCGAGGTGGCCGCATCGATGATGCGACGGTGCCGGTCCGCCTTCTGTCGTTCGCGCAATCCGCTCATATCGGCCTCTCTGCCACAAAATCATAATTGACTCAATTTTAGAATTGGTTCAACTTTTCCGTAAGAAGCCAGCAAGGCAGGGAGAACACTCGATGACCGCCAATGCCCGGAATCCGCTTTCCACCCTGAAGTCCCGTCTCGGAGCCGCTTGCGCGGCCGCGGCGCTGCTCATCGCAGCGGGCGGCGCTCGGGCCGCCGATCTCAACGCGCTGATCTGGTGCGATCACTCCGATCCGGCGCTGCTGCAGCCCTTCGAGGAGGCCAACAACGTCAAGGTCAACGTCAAGGAATTCGAGGGCACCGGCGCCGGTCTCGCCATCGTCGAGCAGTCGCAGCCCGGCGACTGGGACGTGATGGTGATCGATTCCATCGACGTTCCGCGCGGCGTCGAAAAAGGCCTGTTCGAGCCGTTGCCCGAAGACAAATTGCCCTTCGCCGACCTCTTCGCGGAAGTGAAGATGGACAAGTCCACCGTCGTCAACGGCAAGCGCTACGGCATCACCGAAAAGTTCGGCTACAACACGATCGGTTTCAACAAGACCAAGGTCGATCCGGCCGACATGCAGTCGCTGGCGTCGCTCACCGGCGACAAATACAAGGGCAAGATCGCGATATACGACTATTATCTGCCGGTGATCGGCATGGCGGCTTTGGCCATCGGCAAGAAGACGGCCGATCTCACCGAGGCCGACCTTCCCGCCCTCAAGGCCGAGCTCCTCAAGATGAAAGCCAACGCCAAGCTGGTCGGCGAAGTCACCGCCAGCCAAACCGCTTTGGCCACCGGCGAGGTCGACATCCTTGTCGGCGGCGGCGAGTGGGTGACGGCCGGTCTTGCCAAGGAAAACCCGGCGCTCGACTTCTCGATCCCGAAGGAAGGCGCGGTGCTCTGGTCGCAGTCGCTGGCCATGTTCAAGGATTCCAAGAACAAGGACATGGCGCTGAAGTTCATCCAATACATCATGAGCCCGGAGGGCCAGGCGCGGCTTGCCACCTCGTCCTGCTACTGGGGCATGCCGGCGAACACCAAGGCGGCGCTGAGCGACGAGCAGAAGAAGACCCTGCGCTTCGACGAGCAGCCGGGCTTCCTGGCACGGGCCCAGGCCTATTCGGCGCCCAACGCCGACCTCGACAAGAAGATGCAGGATATGTGGACCGAAATGCTGCAGGCGCAGTAAATCGGCCGATGAGCATTTCCGGAAGCAACTCGCGTGCCCTGCCCTGGGCGCTGGTCACGCCGGCGCTGGCGTGGACGCTTGCCTTCTTCGTACTGCCCTTCATCGCCATGGGGCTTTCCAGCCTCACGGCGCATGAAGGCGGTGGGCTGACTTTAGCCAATTACAGCCAGTTCTTCACCGATCCGTCTTACTGGCGGGCGATGGTGAACTCGCTGGAGGTGACGGCGATCGTCACCGTGATCTCGATCCTGCTCGCCTATCCCTTCGCCTGGATCCTCGCGGAACAAGTGCCGGAGCGCTGGCAGCGGCTGGCGCTGATGCTGGCCGTGCTGCCGTTCTGGACGTCTTACGTCGTGCGTTCCTATTCCTGGCTGCTGGTGCTGGCGCAAAACGGCGTCATCAACCGGGCGCTGACCGGCATCGGCCTGATCGCCGAGCCGCTGCAGCTTGCCAATACGCGCTTCGCCACCGTCACCGGCTTCGTGCATTTCTTCGTCATGCTGCTGACGCTGACGATCTTCGCCAATCTCAAGCAGCTTAGCCCGAGCTACCGCAAGGCGGCGGCCGATCTCGGCGCAGGGCCGGTGCGCACATTCCTGCATGTCGTGCTGCCGCTCACCCTGCCCGGCATCATGGTCGGCGCCTTCCTCACCTTCGTGCTCTGCATCGGCGACTACATCACGCCGCAGATCCTCGGCGGCAACAACGAGCTGGTCATGCCGCAACTGGTGATGATGCAGATCGGCCGCCGCGGCGATTTCCCGCTGGCTTCGGCGCTGTCGATCATCCTGATGGCGGTGGTCACCGTCGCCTATCTCGCCTGCGCCCGCTGGCTGAAGATCGAGCGGGCCTGACGATGCGCGCCGCCGTCCGCATCGCCGCCTGGCTCTATGCCGTCGCCATCTACGGCTTCATCTTCCTGCCGGTGGTGGTGCTGGTGCTGTTTTCGCTGCAGGCGACCTCGTTCCCGATCCCGCCCTTCACC